>JAVVER010000085.1:0-14740 GCA_032251145.1 Vicingaceae bacterium
AAACTTATATCAGGATTAACTAACTAAACTGTAAACTTTTTTTAGGACGAGACAGGGACTTATCAACCCACAATGCCAATCACTATCCAAAACTTCATTTCTAAAAGCAATCCTGTCCTAAATAAAAAGTTCAATTATAATAAACTAATAACTAACACCCGAGCGAGGGCTTTTGAACAAACGGTGCGAAATCCTGAGTAATCGGACCAGGAAATGCGGTGGCTGGTGGGTAAAGATTACAAAGGATTTGGCGTTTGTTCTTGATTTTTGGCTCTTTTTATCAAGAAAAAGAGCGTATAACTATATAAATCCCTATCCAGAACAAAATAGCTAAAACACAATAATATCAGGTAATTTGAGTGTTTTGTTTTAATCTTTTACAACGCTATAATTCTAAAAGCTTTAAGAAACATAAAAAAAACATTGATACTCTTTGCTAATTTCCAATGTTTTATAAACTAATTTTATATATTTACGGAATGGAATAAAAATTGTCAATCAAAAAAATCTTTAATCAAATCGATGAAGTTGTTTAAAGTCAAAATATAACAATGAAAATGAATTATTTTTTTTGCAATACAAGGCATTTTTGAGAAGCATAGCCGTATGTTATGGTTAGAGAAAATAACACGGCAAACACCCAGTGGGTGTTTGAGCGAGCTTTGTGTGTGTGGATGGGAAAAGAAACATTTTTTAATTTATAGAGGGGATTTTAAACAACTTCAATTTATTAACTTAAAAATAAAAATCATGAAAAAAAATTTAATCATTGCTAGTTTAGTCGGTGCATTTATTGCCGCAAGTTTATTCAGTTTTACTCCAAAAACTCAAGATGGAGCAACAGGAACACAATTTAAAATTATTACCAGTATCGAATCTATTGTTCCAATGGGTATTGGTCGTTCTAGAATTATTGAAAACCTTACAGAGGTAAATCATCATCATTTTACTACCGGAAGAACTGATGGAAAAGATAGCGACCAAGGTAAAGTAAAAAGAGGCGATGCTAAAGTTGATGAATTAGCAGAAACAAAAATGCTTAACTTTTATAGTGGTGTTGGATTAAATTTCCAGAATGTTGCTTCAAATGATGCTATGATTACTTCAAAATTAAATGAAATGGCAGCTAATGGCTGGGAGTTAGTAACTGTTGTTAGTGGTGTAGAAGCCGATGCAGGAAAAGATGATGGTAATGGAATTTTTATTACCCGATATATTTTTAAAAAATAAAAAAAACCTAAATCCTCCGTTTAAAAACGGGGGATTTTTTTTAACTCCAAACCCAACAACATTTTCTTTATTAAGAATCTTTACTAAGCTTCAATGTTTTATAAGTTATTTTTTTATATATTTGAAGAAAGTTTGATGAAAATTAGACCTATATTTAAGTTAAGGCTAATTACCAAGAATGACCGAAATAGCATTTTATAAAATTTGGGACACCACATTTAGAAACTCGAAAAATAAACCGAGAAAATGCCTCGTAGATGGTTTTGAAAAAAATTCGATTAAATCTCACACTCTTCAAAAAAATGGAATTTTAAAAGAAATAAGTGAAAAGAACCACTTGTATCAGTTTTCTAATGTTCCACCATTTCAAAAAAAAGCCAAAGGTAATTTTGAATTATTAAGAATTGGAATAAATGATGTTTATACTTTCAATGGTTTTTGTTAAAACCATGACTCTTCTGTTTTTAAGCCAATAGAAAAACCCAAGTTCGAAATAAAATCAAATAAAAGCATTAATTTATTTTCATACAGAGCATTATGTCAGGAAATCAGAAGAAAGGAAATCGCTTTAGACATTGCAAAAAAAATGATTGAGACAAATTACAACATTGCTCTTATTGTATATATGACTGACTTCAAAACAGGACTTCAAAATGGACTGAAAAATTTATAATTTTTCAAAAAGGAACTAGAGAATGATTTAAAAAATCCTAATAGCAAGTTCTCCCATAAAATTTGCAAAGTACCAAAAACTGAAATTTGCATTTCCGCCCCTTTAAATATATATGATAAAAATAATGAGTTATCTAAAACCCACGACAATAATGGAAAAGTCTTAAATAATCCTTTTGTAACAAGTTTTGTAAATCTTTTTCCTTATTATAAGGATAAATCTTATTTAATGATTACTTTAAGTAAAGACTTTCCTTGCTATTGGACGGAAAACCTCTTTAACAGGTTTCAAAATTTAAATCCTCCAAAACATTTAAAACTCATTAGTGATTTAATAACAACTCGATTTGAATTTTGGTGTATTTCGCCTCAACTTAAAAACACTTTATCCAAAAATAAAATTGCTGAAATGATTAACATCTTCACATTACCATCAACCAAATATAAAGTTTCAATATTTTTCATTATAATAATCGACTCAAAATTTGATATTTTTTTACACTTATTTAATATGAAATCTATTAACGAAGTAATGTTTTTTTGATAGCTCCAATTGGGTTAATTTATTTAAACTTACTCCAATATTCATTGCTAAGCTTCTATGTTTTGTGCTTTATTATTTTTTATATTGCTTACTTTTACAATTGCAAACTCATTGTTAAGAATGAAACGAAATATGTTAAAGCTTAACACTTAAGAGAATTATTCTAGAGCACGTTACACCTAACCAATAAAAAACAATGAATATAAACTGATGAAAAAGCAAATTAACATCAATAACTTAAACAAAAAAAAGCTACTTTCTGTAGATGAATATGTTAGTGCAATAGCTAAAGGAGATAGAAATGCATTGAGTAAAGCGATTACGCTTGTTGAGAGTAATAATAAATCGCACCAAGTTATTGCAGAGCAAATTATTGAAAAATGTCTGCCTTTATCAGGAAAATCATTTAGAATAGGAATTACAGGAGTACCAGGCGTTGGTAAAAGTACTTTTATAGAAGCACTGGGAATGTTTTTAATACAGCAGCAACATAAAAAAGTAGCTGTTTTAGCCATAGATCCGAGCAGTAATAAAAGTAGTGGAAGTATTTTAGGCGATAAAACAAGAATGAATGAACTCTCTGCTCAGGAAAATGCTTTTATTAGACCTTCCCCTTCTTCAGGAACCTTGGGTGGTGTAGCAAGAGCTACAAGAGAAAGTATTATTTTATGCGAAGCTGCCGGTTACGAAATTATATTGGTAGAAACAGTTGGTGTTGGTCAGTCGGAAACAGAAGTTAAATTAATGGTAGATTTCTTTTTATTGTTGATGCTTGCAGGTGCAGGAGATGAATTACAAGGCATTAAAAGAGGCATTATGGAAATGGCAGATGCTATTGTAATTAATAAAGCCGAAGGAGATAATGTTGACAAAGCTAAAACTGCCAAAAGAGCTTATCAAAATGCCTTACATTTATTTCCGCCCAATAAAAACGCATGGACACCAAAAGTAGAAACTTGCTCTGCTCTTGAAAATACTAACATAAAAGAAGTATGGAAAATAATGGAAGATTTTCAGCATTTGTTGGTGAGCAACGGTTTTTTTAATACTCAGCGTAAAGAACAAATAAAACATTGGTTGCAAAGTGAAATTAATCAAGCATTGATAGCTATGTTTAATGATAATACAGCCATACAGGATAAACTAAAAATATTGGAAAAAGAAGTGTTGAATAATACCAAATCTCCTTTTGCAGCAGCTAATGAGTTGATTGGACTGTTGAAACAATAAACATAAAACCACATAGATACATAGATATTTACATTTGATAAAGTATAATGATTTCTACTTTTACTCATAAAATAAAAAATCCTACGACAACATTTTGGATATTAATTGGTTGGTCTGTATTTGGTTTTTTTACTAATCTTGATTATACAGACCAGTGGGGTTGCTCAATTGTTGATGAATCGATTTTTTCCGAATTAAATATTTTTTATTCAGGATTATCATTATTCCTCTTATTAGTCGGTTTTTTAATTCCATTTCGTCAAATTCGATATATCATTTTAATAGGAGAGTTAATTTTTTGGATATATAAACTGATGATTATTAAAGGAGGATATTCTGTAGGTTTTGGAGGGGTTCCTTCTTTAAGTGTTTTGATATTTGATATAGTTGCACTTACCTTACGTTTGCTTCTAATCAAGCAAATATTTGCTTTAAAGTTTAACTCTTTTTATTTATTAATCCCTGCGTTCATTATTATTTCAGTAAAAACTAATTATTTTCCAACTCAACAGAAGATTGTTGATGAATTTGAAGACTATCCTAAAGAAATAGAGAGAATGAAAAATCAACTCATTGGAACATGGACAGGAATAAGTAGGTCAGAAATTACAATAGTAGATAATGTTAAATATCAAAGTTTATTTAACTACAAAGAAGATAAAAAAGTAGAACAGTTTGATACTATAACAATATCTATTGATAGTAACATACTACAAATTGAAGGAATTGAAAAATTTAATAATGAAAGTTACCTTATTCAATTTATGACAATATCAGATTTGAACCTATGGAATGTACTACCAGATAGCCTTGATGGAGATTTTGATTTAATGGAGGGATTAGGGACTGATTTAAAAGTAAATGCAGGAATTCAAAATGCAGGTCTCCAAATATATAAACTAACTGAAGATACCATGATTTGCAGTTTGGATTATAAGTATGAAATTACTTTACTAAGAAAGAATTAACTCTATTTACTTCACTCTTATTACCACGTTTCAGACAGTAAGAGTGTTAATACTTCAACTACAAGCATTTTTCCCTTATTTCACAAATCAAAAAGCTTATTTGCTTATTTTTACCCTTCCAAAATTTGTTAAGAATGCAAAAAATATACGCTTTATTGTTAGTTTTAGTAATACCATTTTTACTTAAAGCACAAGAAGATTCTTTGTTTATTCGTTCTATTTACGATATCGCTTTAGAAAAAGGTCATGCCTATAAAAATTTAGAAGTGCTTTGTAAGCAGGTGGGAGCAAGAATTACTGGTTCTGCGGAAGCTCAAAAAGCAGTAGAATGGGGTTACAACTTACTTTCTTCTTATGGTTTTGATACGGTTTATTTACAAGAAATTAATGCTCCATATTGGAAGAGAGGCACCAAAGAAGCTGGATGGATTTCTACTGCCAACAAGGAATTTCATAAATTGAATTTACTAGCTTTAGGAGGTTCTATCGCTACCAACGGTTTGCTAAAAGCAGATATAGTGGAAGTAGCAGATTATGAAGCATTGAAAACCATAGATAAATCGGTAGTAAACGGAAAAGTTGTTTTTATCAATCAGGCATTCGACCAAAAGTTTATCAATACCTTTAGTGCTTATGGTTATTGTTATCCGATGCGTGCATTTGGAGCTATTGAAGCTAGTAAATTAGGAGCAAAAGCGGTTATCATCAGGTCGATGGCAACACCGACAGACAATCATCCGCATACAGGTTCGCTGGTTTATGAAGATAAAACACCTAAAATTCCTGCTGCAGCTATCAGTACTGCCGATGCAGATTTACTTTCTGCTTGGTTAAAACAAGGAGATGTATCTATTGCCTTAGAAATGGATTGTAAAACTTTACTAAATGTAACAACTTACAACGTTATTGCTGAAATGAAAGGGAAAGATGACCAAATCATCACTTTTGGCGGACATCTTGATTCTTGGGATGTTGGTGAAGGAGCTCATGATGATGGAGCAGGAATTGTTCATTCTATTGAAGCATTGAGAATTTTAAAAACCTTGAATTATCAACCTCAACATACCTTACGTTGTGTGTTATTTATGAATGAAGAAAATGGCAATTTTGGAGGAAAAACTTATGCTAAACTAGCCAAGCAAAACAAAGAAAAACACCTTGCTGCCATCGAAAGTGATAGAGGTGGTTTTTTACCGTTAGGTTATGATGTGTTAGGCTCTGATAAACACCTCGATTTTGTAAAATCTTTCGACAAGTTACTATTCAATTATGATTTAACGAAAATAAAGAAAGGTTATAGTGGCGTTGATATTATGCCTTTAAGAGAAGAATATCCTGATATGCTACAAATAGGTATTGCCATTAATTCTCAATTGTATTTTAACTACCACCATGCTGAAACAGATGTGTTTGAAGCAGTAAATAAAAGAGAATTGGAGATGGGTGCCGGAGCTATGGCAACTATTGTTTATTTGTTAGATAAGTATTTGAAAAATTAGCATTTTAACACTCCAATCACTTTCCCCCAACCATTTTTTTAATCTCGTTGAGTTTCATCAAGGCTTCAACGGGTGTAAGTGTATTGATGTCTATGTTAATTAGTTCTTCTTTGATTTGTTCTAAAACAGGGTCGTCTAATTGAAAGAAGCTTAATTGCATGTCTTCAACTGTTGGTTTAGCACTTACTTTTTTATTTTTGCTGCTACTTACATGCGAGTTTTCCAATTGTTTCAGGATGTCGTTAGCTCTATCCAACATAATCTTAGGCATTCCCGCCATTTTTGCAACATGAATACCAAAGCTATGGTTGCTTCCACCTTGCACCAATTTTCTTAAAAAGTGAATTTTATTATTAATTTCTTTAACAGAAACATTAAAGTTTTTAATTCGCTTAAAATTGTTGGTCATATCATTTAACTCATGATAATGCGTAGCAAAAAGCGTTTTCGCTTTAAAAGTAGGATGTTCGTGTAAATATTCAGCTATGCTCCAAGCTATGGAAATACCATCGTAAGTGCTTGTTCCTCTACCAATCTCATCTAATAAAATCAAGCTTCTTCCCGAAAGGTTATTTAAAATACTGGCTGTTTCATTCATTTCTACCATAAAAGTAGATTCTCCTTGAGAAATGTTGTCTGAAGCTCCAACTCTCGTGAAAATTTTATCAACTACACCAATAATAGCATGTTTGGCAGGAACATAAGAACCAATTTGAGCCAACAGCGTAATTAAAGCAGTTTGTCTTAATAAGGCCGATTTTCCCGACATATTTGGTCCGGTAATCATCATTATTTGTTGCTGACTATCATCTAGATAAATATCATTGGCAACATATTCTTCGCCAATAGGCAATTGATGTTCTATTACCGGGTGTCTTCCCGATTTGATATCAATAATTTTGGTATCATTAACTTCTGGTCGGGTATAGTTGTGTTCTTTAGCAATGGTTGCAAAGGACAATAAACAATCGAGTTGTGCAATTAAAACAGCATTTAACTGGATTGGATTGATGTAGTCTGCTAACTCTAACACTAAATCATTAAACAATTGTGTTTCGAGAACTAAAATTTTCTCATCAGCACCTAAAATTTTGCTTTCATACTCTTTAAGTTCTTCAGTAATGTAGCGTTCTGCTTGAGTAAGTGTTTGTTTTCTGTGCCAAGTTGGAGGCACTTTGTCTTTATGTGTATTTCTTACTTCAATATAATATCCGAAAACATTATTAAATGCAATTTTTAAACTCGGAATGCCAGTAAGTTCACTTTCTCTCTCCTGAATTTCTACCAAGGCATCTTTTCCTGAATGTAATATTTTTCGAAGTTCATCTAATTCCTTAGCAACATTATTTTTAATTACATTTCCTTTGGCGATAGCTACAGGAGGATCGTCAAAAATAGTAGCTTCTATTTTGTCTTTTAAAATAGTGCACGGATTAAGTTGTTCTCCAATTTTTTTTAAGGCAGCATTATCAATAGATAAGCAAGCAGATTTTATGGGTTCTATAGCTAACAAAGCTCGTTTTAGCTGTACCACTTCTCTTGGGTTAATCCTTCCTGTGGCTACTTTTGAAACGAGTCTTTCTAAATCTCCAATTTCGTGTATGGCTGTTCTGATGCTTGCAGCAAAATCTGTTAGATTAACAAAAGTATTTACTATTTCCAGACGAGCATTAATTGGAGCGACATCCTTTAACGGCAAGGTAACCCAACGTTTCATTAAACGAGAACCCATTGGTGAAATGGTGCAATCAATAATGTCTATAAGTGTTTTGGCATTTTCGTTGGGAGAGTAGATTAACTCTAAGTTTCTAACGGTAAATTTATCGAGCCAAACATATTTATCTTCTTCAATTCTCGATAAAGCAGTAATGTGCTTTACTTTTTCGTGTTGCGTTTCCGAGAGATAGTGCAAGGCAACTCCGGCAGCTACAATGGCATTGGAAAAATCTTCAACGCCAAAACCTTTTAGCGATTTCGTTTGAAAATGATTTTGAAGTGTTTCTCTACCAAAATCTTCTGTAAACACCCATTCATCAACAGCATAAGTATAAAATTGGTTTCCGAAAAGCTCATGAAACTGTTTTTTATCGTTACGTTTAAAAAGCACTTCAGAAGGTTTAAAACCATGCAACAGTTTATCGATATATTCTACACTCCCTTCGGCAGCCAAAAACTCTCCGGTAGAAATATCTAAAAAAGCAACTCCGGCTCCTTTTTTTGTTAGCGTAACCGCAGCTAAAAAGTTATTGGATTTATGATCTAAAATTTGGTCGTTAAACGTTACTCCTGGAGTTACTAATTCGGTAACGCCTCTTTTAACTATCTTTTTTTCTTTGCTTGGAGCTTCTAATTGGTCGCAAATAGCAACACGCAATCCAGAGCGAACCAATTTTGGCAAATAAGTATTTAAGGAATGATGTGGAAAACCAGCCAATTCTAATTTAGAAGAACCGTTATTTCTGGCGGTTAATACAATGCCTAAAATATTAGCAGCTTTAATGGCATCTTCACCAAAAGTTTCGTAAAAATCTCCTACTCTAAAAAGCAATAAAGCATCAGGGTACTTCGCTTTGATGGCATTGTATTGCTTCATCAAAGGAGTGATTGGTTTTTCTTCTTTTTTATCTTTTTTCAAGGCGGCTTGCATCTGTGTTTTAAAACTCACACAAACTTAAGTCATTGTCCTAAATTTTTGAAAAAATATCTATACCAACTAATGAATAGTTATTAACAGAATTAAAACCCAACAGCACAAAAAAAATCCTTAGAAGAAGACTCCTAAGGATTTTAACCATATCTAAACTATTATTATAAGCTTATTTTTTAACCATTTTCTTTTCTCTAATACGAGCAGACTTACCTGTTCTTTCTCTTAGATAGAAAATTCTAGCTCTTCTTACATTACCATGTTTGTTCACTTCAATTTTTTCAATAAATGGAGAAGCAAATGGAAAAACTCTTTCAACACCAATTCCACCAGACATTTTTCTAATAGTAAATGTTTCGTTAGCTCCTGAGTTTCTTCTTTGAAGTACTACTCCTTGAAAAAACTGAGTTCTTTCTTTGTTACCTTCCTTAATTTTATAATAAACAGTAATCGTATCTCCTGATTTGAATTCAGGGTATTGATTTATCTGAGACAAATCGTTTTCTACAAATTTAATAGCTTCCATATCTTTTATTTTTTATCCTAAAAAGGGTTGCAAATTTATACATTAAATATTAGTTCGCAAGTAATATTTTAAAAATAATTTTCACGTTTTTACAATTGACTAAAAACCTTTAAAAATCAATCGCTTAGATTATTTCCTAAGCTAAACAATATTACAAATTGTATTATTTTATTGATTTTGCTTACTGTAAGAAGCGTGTTTTATCAACACATCCATAGGTACAATTGCTAAAGTTTTTTCGTTAGTAGCTTCTAACACTACTTTTGGAGCTGCATTATTTTCATAAGCTTCTAAAAAACGAGCAGCACATAAACACCATTTATCTCCAGGCTTTAATCCTTTAAAATCCCACTCTGGAACTGGGGTTATTAAATCATTTCCTACATTGTAAGAAAAATCTAAAAATTCAGCTGTAACCTCAACACAAACGGTATGAACACCATAATCTGTACCGTCAGTATTGCAACATCCATCTCTAAAAAACCCTGTAATTGGGTCGTTACTACATGCTATAAGTGGCTCTCCGAATATGTTTAGTTGTTGTTCCATTTTTTTAAATTATTTTACATTACTCCCATAGGGTATTTGTTCCTCTTTTTCTGTTGCATTTTTTATGACTAGCACAAGCAAATAGACTTGCTAAAATTACAGCTATAAAAATAAACTTTCCTATTTTATTCATGTTCATCTTTTTTCCTAGCTTCCTCCATCAACTGTTTTTCGTGCATTTTATAATACGCTCCCTTAGCATTAAGCAACTCATTGTGTGTGCCAAACTCTACAATTTCTCCATCTTCCAGCACTACAATTTTATCTGCATTTCTAACTGTTGAAACTCTATGACTCACAATAATGGATGTTTTATTTTCCATCACTCTTTTTAGGTTGTTTAAAATAGCATCTTCGGTCTCTGTATCTACAGCCGACAAACAATCATCAAAAATTAAAATCTTTGGCGATTTTATAATGGCTCTAGCTATTGAAATTCGTTGTTTTTGTCCGCCCGACAAAGTTACTCCCCTCTCTCCTACTCTTGTTTTAAATCCTTTATCAAATTCTTTTATGCTAGCATAAATAACAGCATCTTTGGCTGCTTGCTCTATTACCTCTTTTTCGGGCAATCTATTTTTATAGCCAAAAGCAATGTTGTTTTCAATGGTATCAGAAAACAAAAACACATCTTGAGGAACATACCCCACATTTTCTCTAAAATGATTTAAATTAATATCTTTAATATTTTTGTTATCTATCAAAATCTCGCCTTCATTTAAATCATAATTTCTTAATAAGAGATTTACTACCGTAGATTTTCCTGAGCCTGTTCTACCAACAATTGCTAATGTTTCCCCTTGTTTTACTTTAAAAGAAATATTTTTCAACGCATTTATTCCCGATTCGGGATAAGTAAATGACACATTGTTAAATTCAATATCTCCTTTTACTTCTTCTATTTTATCTGTTGGATTTTTAATTTTAGATTTCGTATTCAAAAATTCATTAATTCTCTCCTGAGACGCAGCTGCTCTTTGAATAATTGAAGAAACCCAACCTATTGCTGTTACTGGCCAAGTTAGCATATTAATATAAATTACAAACTCCAAAATATTTCCTTTGGTAATGTTTCCTGCAATATATTCTTGTCCGCCAATATAAATGGTAAAAATGGTACTTAACCCAATTAACAACAACATTGTTGGAGCAAAATAAGCGTTAGTTCTTACCAAATCCATAGAAAGGCTTCGATAATTCTCATTCTGTTTATTCAGTTCTTTATTAAAATAATCTTCTTTTACAAAAGATTTAATAATTCTAATGCCAGAATACGTTTCTTGCGTAAGCGTTGTAATATCTGATAGTTTAGCTTGTACTTTTGAACTTTGCTGATTGATTACATTACTTACATAATAAATAATGATAGATAAAATTGGCAAGGGAATAAGCGAATATAAAGTTAGTTTAACACTAATAGAAAACATAATAGGTACAACAATTACAAACAGTACAATTAAGTTTAAACTGTACATAATTCCTGGTCCCAAATACATTCTCACTTTGGTAACATCCTCACTAATTCGGTTCATAATATCGCCCGTATTGTTAGACTTATAAAAAGAAGCATCTAAATCCTGATAATGATTATATACTTCATTTTTTAAATCATACTCTGCCAAACGAGACATGATAATAATGGTTTGACGCATAAAAAAAGTAAATGCACCTTTTATTATTGCCGCAATAAACACAATAGCACCATAAATCAAAACTACTTTGGTAAGCGGAATTCCTTCCATATATTCCGTTAAAAATGAAGTGTCTGTAATTTCAACACCTGCAAGTTTTGCCTCAACTAAATCTAACGCCTCTCTAATAAGCTGAGCAGGGTAAACCGCAAAAATATTCGACAGCACAATAAACACAAACCCAAACAGTAATCTGTATTTATATTTGAACAAATATTTATTAAGGTATTTAAGCGACTTCATTCAAAAAAAATTAAGCATTATAATTGAAGTTGTTTAAAGTCCTCATAATAAATTAAAAAATGTTTCTTTTCCCATCCACACACAAAGCTCGCTCAAACACCCACTGGGTGTTTGCCGTGTTATTTTCTCCAACCATAGCTTAGGCTATGCTTGTTAAAAATGCCTCGTATTACAAAAAAACAATTCATTTTCATGGTTATATTTGAACTTTAAACAACTTCATTGAAGAAAAAAAGCTGTATTAACAAGAAAACACTAATTTTGAAACCTGATAATATTGCTCTTTTTTATTTATTACAAAATTAGGGATTAATATTAGAAACTAAATAGGAAACAAACTCATTAAATAATAAAAGACATGACAGCAGTTAAAGAACAAGCATTTGCTGAAAATCCGGTTATTAGCCACATGACTACTACCGACCATGAACAGTTAGTTTTTTGCCAAGATAATGCAACAGGCTTAAAAGCTATTATTGCCATTCATAACACCACTTTGGGGCCGGCTTTAGGCGGAACAAGAATGTGGATGTACAATAATGAAACGGAAGCTATCAATGATGTGCTTAGACTTTCAAGAGGAATGTCTTACAAAAATAGTTTGGCAGGTTTGAACCTTGGTGGTGGAAAAGCTGTTATCATTGGTGATTCAAGAACTCAAAAAAATGAAGCTTTATTCAGAAGATTCGGGAAATTTGTAAACTCACTTGGTGGAAAATATATTACTGCCGAAGATGTTGGTATTTCTCCTCAAGACATGACTTGGGTTAATATGGAAACTAACCATGTTGCTGGTTTACCTGGGAAAAGTGGAGATCCTTCTCCTGTTACTGCTTACGGTGTTTATGTAGGTATGAAAGCTGCTGCTAAAGCTCAATTTGGTAGTGATTCATTAGCAGGTAAAAAAATTGCTGTGCAAGGTGTAGGTCATGTTGGACAGTATTTAGTAGAACACTTAACTAAAGAAGGTGCTAAAGTTTTTATCTCTGATATTCACGAAGCTACTTTAAAAAATATTGCTCAAAAATTTGGTTCACAAGTAGTAGGTTTAGATGAAATTTATGATTTAGACATGGATATTTACGCTCCTTGTGCGTTGGGTGCAACTATAAATGACGATACTTTATCTCGTTTAAAATGTAGCATAATTGCTGGTGCAGCCAATAACCAATTAAAAGAAGAAAGAAAACATGGCGAAGCAGTAATGCAAAAAGGAATGATTTACACTCCTGATTTTATGTTGAATGCAGGTGGCGTTATTAATTGCTATGCAGAAGTAAAAGAACTTTCTCCAGAATGGGCAATGGCTAAAGCAGAAGATATTTATAACACTACAGCAACTATAATTAAACGTTCTCAAGATGAGAACATTCCAACATATTCTATTGCTAATAAAATGGCAGAAGAACGTATTGAAGCAATAGGTAAAATAAAACTTTCGTTTTAAAACAATTCAATTTCATCACTCACCTCCTTCAAACGAGAAGGAGGTGTTTTTTTTAATCTTGACTTTAAACTTGATAAATGATTAGCAGAAGGTATTTACGAATAAAAACATTTCAAGCACTTTATGCTTACTTCCACTCGGGAAGCGATAATCAACAAAAAATAGAAAAAGACCTTTTTCATAGTTTTGAAAGAATGCACGATTTGTATCTTTTATTCCTAACTATTGGTGATGAACTTATTCATTATTCTAAGCTTAAAAACGAAGAAGCCAAACAAAAAAGATTACCTTCAGCCGAGGATTTGAATCCTAACACCAAATTTATAGACAATGCTGTTTTTAAAATTCTGAGTGAAAACATTCAACTAAAAACAGCCATAAACAATAAAAAACTGTTGTGGAGTAACGATCAGGAGTTATTAGTAAAACTAATGAACTTCATGAGAAAACACCCTGTTTACGAAGAGTATATATCCACTAAAAATAGCACTTTTGAAGAAGACAAGAAATTTGCCGTAGCTATTTACAAAAAAATTATTGCCGAAAATGATTTTTTCATTTCTGAAATAAGCGAAAAAAGTATTTATTGGGGCTACGATGAAATAGACTTTGTGTTGAGCATGGTAATTAAAACCATTAAAAAAATTGATGCAAAAGGAGATAACGCCAACTTAATTATGCCTGTTTATAGTGATGAAGAAGATGATATAGCATTTGTAAAAACACTTTTTAGGGAAACTATAAAAAACGAAGCTGAAAATGCTCAATTAATTGCCAACAAAACCAAAAATTGGGAAATTGAAAGAATTGCCATGGTAGATATTTTGTTGATGAAAATGGCATTGACAGAATTGACTGAATTCAAATCTATTCCGGTAAAAGTTACCTTAAACGAATACATCGATTTATCTAAAGGATTTAGTACTCCTAAAAGTAAGATTTTCGTAAACGGAATTCTTGATAAATTAATTGATGACCTAACCGCAAGCGGTGAAATAAAGAAAACAGGTAGAGGGTTGATGTAATTAAGCCCCCTAAATCCCCCGAAGGGGGACTTCTCCAACACACTAAATCCACCGTTACTTTCCTTAGTCTGAAGCAAAGCTAGTGTGATGGAGACTAAGGAATTACTGAGACAAACAAAAAGTAAGGATTATTTATTTTTTGTAGAAATTAGTCCTTAGTCCCTATCTCTCATTGCCTCCCGTCAGACTAAGCACAGTTGGGGGGAGTTCCTCTCCTTTGAAATATTAGATATATTTGCTAACGGTCACGGCTATGCGTAGTGCGGGATTTCAAGGCACTTCACTTTCCGTTTAGCTGTTAGTTTATTTAATGTAATTACTTTCATATCAGCACTTTCGCCCGCATTACGTATAGCCATTGTTGTGCGTTCGGTGTTTTTTTCGTCTGTCTGTCAGCGTTGGCAAAGACATACTTTGTCTCGTCCTAAAAAAAGTTTACAGTTTAGTTAGTTAATCCTGATATAAGTTT
>JAVVER010000086.1:0-14612 GCA_032251145.1 Vicingaceae bacterium
AATCAATATGTTGTACTATTGGTGTTTTATTAACAAAGGACTTTAAACAACTTCTCCATATAAATTAATGGAGCTGTCATTTTTTCTTTTTTTAATTCGAAATTGCTTATTTCAGTTAATTTTTTTTTCATTGGTATTTTGATTTTTTAAATAGTTAGCTACTTTTTTTTCAAGATAGTAATTACAGGGTTTTGAAACCATGCCAAATTGTCCTCTAGGATTAACTTCTAAAAAGTAATAATTATTATCTTCTGTAGAATAAATTAAATCAATTGATGCATTTGTTAAATTCAATTTTTTCATTAAAATTATAAGCTTATTTTCAACGTAAATAGGTAATTTATAAGAAACTGTTCTATTAGGTTTACTAGTGTCATAATCTCTAAAATCATTTTGAGTCTTTTTGTTCTTTTGAGAAAAAATAGCCATAGAATAAAAAGTATTGTTTAAAAAAAATGTTCTTATCTCATATCTCTTTAATATGTTTTTCTGAAAAAGACTGGGCAAAAATTTATCTGGTAATAAATCAATATTTTCATTTGAAATAACCTTTGTTAACGATATAAACGAATATTTTTTATATTCAAGAAATAGAACTTCAGTAATTGGTTTTGTAATAAGCTCTTTATGAAACTCCATAAATTTTTCAACACCAATCTTACTGTTTGTTATTATTGTCGGAGGAACATTTAATCCTATTTCTTCAGCTAACTTAATGACATCTGTTTTTTTTAAATTTGTATTAAGCGGATAATCTACCCACTTTTTATGAGTTGTATTAAAACTTGTAAATAATGAATGACTTGTATTAGTCATTTCATTTGACATGTGTTTATCAAAATTTATGATTGAAATATTACTAGCATCACTCATAAAAGGAATCTTACTTGGTTTATACCATCTCCTATACCAAATAACATTTGCATTTTTGAAAAGTATTTCTATCTCACTATTATCAACCTTATTTTTATAACTATTTGTAATACTAAGACTCAATTCAACTGTTTCTAAATCATTACTATTTAGTCGACAATAATCTTGGTTATAAAATTCTAGCCAATCAATAACTTCATTTGTTGTCATTTCATTTTCCTCATTACTCAATATTAAAATCATAATTTTATAAAAATATATTAAACTAAAAAAAGCATTACCATAATTAAAAAATTATGATAATGCTAAAATAATACAATCCTTTAATCTTGATCTGGTTCAGTACCATCCGCTTCATTTCCCTCTTTTGCTGTACACATAAATGTAGAAATTGAAGTTGGCTGATCCCCTCCTTTTAGTTTAATTAATTGACTATCTGACATTTTGTTGAATTTATCTTCATTCAACTTTTCAAAACTTAAATTTTTCATAACTTAAAATTTTAATTAATAATTTCCCTTAATTGGGTTTTTTGAATTTGTTAATGCGTTGCAACTTAATTAACAACTTCAAATTAACCACTCTTCCGTCTCATTTGATGAGACGGAAGTATTTTTTTTTATAAAAATTATTTTTTCCTCCTAAAATTTTCTTCATTTCGTTGGTTTCTAAGGTAACTTTTAATTTAAAATCATTTATATAGCTATAACAATTACTTGTTCTGTTGTATTTTATTTCTGCTCCATAAGCTTTTAATTTTTCCATATATCTAAACAAACATGCTCTTGATACATCCATACGCATAGCTAATTCTTCAGGTGTCCCTGTTCGGTTTTTTAAAATTAACTCATGTAAGGATATTAGTTTTTCAAATTCGCTTAATAACATATCACATATCTTTATAAATGTATTAAAGAAACATTAACACAAATATAACAGGTTTATTTTGAAAACATTAGTACTTAAAGTACTAATTTTATATGATATGAATTTAACCCAAGAAAGATAGATACTACACCAAAAACTACATTAGAACATCTAACAAATCCATATGAAATATATTATTAGTTACCCTAAAATGAAAAGAATTAATTACCTCCCCATATCTCCCATGCTTTTTCAGCTTGGAGTTTAAGCATTTGTTCTCCATTAATGGTTAATGCCCCTCTTTCTTTTCCTTCTTTTAAAAAAGCAGTTTCCGCAGGATTATAAACCAAATCGTACAATAAATGATTGGGTGTTATGGCACTATAATTTAGTGGTGGTTTTTCTTCTACATTTGGGAAAGTACCTAATGGCGTAGTGTTTACTATTAATAAAAAGGAAATTAATATGTTTTCATTCAGCTCATCATAACTCAACTGATTTTCTGCTTGTGGAGTTCTGGACACAAAGGCTGTAATAATTCCTAATTCATTTAACACATATTCTACTGCTTTTGATGCTCCGCCTGTTCCTAAAATTAATGCTCGTTGGTGTTGGTTTTCTAAAAATGGTTTTAAGGATTGCTTAAATCCATACACATCGGTATTGTAGCCTTTCTTTTTTCCGGTTTGCTTATCTATATATATAGTATTAACCGCTCCTATTTTTTTAGCCTGTTCATCTATTTCATCTAAATAAGGTATAATTTGTTCTTTATAAGGTATGGTTACATTTAGTCCACAAAGGTTGGGGTGTGCTGAAAAAAGGTCTTCTACTTGACTAATATCATTCAGCTCAAAATTTTCATACACCGCATCAATGTTTTCTCTTCTAAACTTATCTTCAAAATATTTTTTGGAAAATGAATGTGAAAGTGTTTTTCCTATTAGTCCGTATTGTTTCATTAAAAGTTAGAAGTTAGTTTATGAGGTTAAAAGTTTATGAGTTTAGTTAATTTCTCGCAAAGACGCAAAGACGCAAAAAAATATTCGTAAATGGTTCTTCATTATTTTTTTGGTCTCTTCAAACATCAAACATCAAACATCAAACATCAAACCTAAAAAATCACTTTTCTACAACAATAAATTCTGTTCTTCTATTTTTAGCTCGTCCTTCTTCGGTATCGTTGGAAGCAATTGGTTGGGTTGAACCAAAACCTTTTGAAGATAATCTTGATGGGTCGATATCTTCTAACAGCAAGTAATCATAAACAGCTTTGGCTCTTCTTTCTGACAACTCTAAATTATCTTGCGGATTACCCACATTATCGGTATGTCCGTTAATAGCAATTTTAACTGTTGGGTTGGTTTTTAGAAAATCTACAAACTCATTCAGCACCAACATAATTTTAGGTGTAATTTCATACGAATTAGTTGCAAAATTAATATCGTTAATGGTATGAGCTGAACCAACTTCTATAGGTTTAACTTCCATTTTTTTGGTTTGAATAGGTTTTCCAACCACAATTTCATTAGAAGAAATTAGCTGAGAAGTAAACGCATATCCTTTCTTTTTAGCAGTAAGCATAATATCTTCATCTTTATCTACCCTAACAACTCCAACATAGGAACCTGTTTCTTTGTCAATGACAGCTTCCACTTCCTGATTGGTTTTAGTATTTTTAAGCATTACCTGAGCTCCTTCGGGAACTTTACCAGTGTTATCTAAAATTTCACCATTTATAAAAAGTACTTCTTCTGGTCGAGCTTCTTCGTATAATTCAAAAGAAAAAATATCTAGCTGTTTATCCTCACCCATAGAGCTGTAATAAGCATAATCTCCATCTTTACTAACCACAAAACCATGCTCATCTTTTTCTGTATTAATAGGATAACCAATATTAATAGGTTTACTAAACTGACCCGTGGTTTCATTCATTTTAGAATAAAAAATATCATAACCACCAACACCAATATGCTCGTTAGAAGAAAAATACAAGGTATAACTATCGGAATGCATAAATGGTGATTTTTCATCTCCTAGCGTATTTATAGGATAACCTAAATTTATAGGCTCTCCCCAAGAACCATCGGGTTGACGTTCTGATTTATAAATGTCCATATCTCCACCAAAAGGGTCAACCACTCTGGTAAAATAAAGTGTTTTATTATCGGATGAAATGGATGGCTGAGCTTCCCATGTTATTGGGGTATTAATGTGGCTACCAATAGACTCTAATTTTGACCATTCTCCATCTTTAAATTCTGTAAAATAAATATCCGCATTATCAAACATTTGTCCTAAGCCTGCTCTGTTTTCGCCTCTGTATGGAATCACTTCCACCAAGGTAATAAAAAGCAACTTATTATCTACAGAAACACTTACTCCACCTTGATATTGTCCTAAATTAAATGGAGAAGGCATAGGCATTCCGCTGGTGAATTTGTTTGTTCCCATTTTTCTACTCTGTACAAACACCTCTTTACTTCCTCCATCAAAAGAATTTTTATCTTCATGCGGCATATTTCGGGTGTAAAACAAAAACCTGTTATCGGGCGACAACATGGGTAAATATTCGTTGTGCTTACTAGATGGTCCTTCTAACTTAACCGGAGCAAAAGGAACAGTATCTTTTATGATTTTGAAATAGGTTTCAATATCTACCAATCGTTCATTGGCATAACGCTCATCTTTTTTATAAGCATTTGGCGAAGCCATTATTTTTTGAAAATAAGGTTTAGCTTCGGCATATTGTCGTTGACCGAAATAATAATTCCCCAACTCCATAGCGTGGTAAAAATTTCGGTATTCCGGACAGATTTCAACAATCTTTTTCCAATAGTCTATCTTAATTTTGGTATATTGTTGAATTCCAGAAGCACTACCTGAATTGTATGCTTTTTCTACACTTTTATCGGCAAGATTTGCCAACTCATCATAAGCTTCTATATAATTAGGGTCAATTTTGGTGGCTTCTATTAATAAGGTCTTTTTATCATTAAACGAAGCTGTTCTGGCATTTTCGAAATATTTTACCGCTTTTTTTTTGGGTTCAGGACAATTTTCTTCCTGAGCATAAGCACCCAAAAAGCCCAAAATGGAAATTGCTAAAAATATATACTTGTTCACCTTTTTCTTATTTAAAACCCTAATAGAAAACCTGACAGGCTTCAGCAACCTATCAGGTTTAATTTATTTCAATAATTAAACCAAAATGGTAAATTATTTTTATTCCACTTTTTGCATCATGTCATCCGCTTCTTGTTTTGCTTTAGCAACTAATGTATCTGCTCTTTTTTTACCTTCGTTTTCTATTCCTTGGGCTTTTTTCTCTGCTTCATCTTTTAATTTTTGAGCAGCCTTCTCTGCAGCGATTTTCTTAAGCGGATTACCTCCTGCTTGTTTAATTAAATCTTGAGCTTGTTTATCGGCCTCAGCTCTTACTTTATCAGCAGCTTCTTTAGATTCATTTCTTATCTTTTGAGCATTTTTTTCAGCTTCAGCAATTAACTTGTCAGCTTGCTCTCTTGCTTTTTTCTTAGCTTCTTCTTTGGCTTTATCTACCTCTTCAGTAATTTTTTCTTTTACCTGATCTTTAATTTCATCTTTAATACTTCCTACCGCATCTTTTAAGCTCACACTTACTTTAGGATCATCAAAAGTACCTTTCATCAACACATCCACACTAACCGTTTCGGCAGATTTTAAACTCATTCCCAAACCTGATGCTTGAGATTGTAACTTATTTAAAGCATCTCCAGCTCCTAATTCAGATGTAGGTGTTTTTAAGGTCATTTTATAATCTATGGTTTGGTCGAATCCGTTAGAACCTGACATTGTTCCTGTGGTTTTACCCAATTTAACATCAAATGGCTCTATAGTAACTCTACCATCTTTAAAAGCATATTTAATTTTTGCATCGTTCACTTCCAATACTCTTAAATTATCATTTTTAAGTGCGTCTGCTAATTGATTCATTGCTTTTACATCTTCCACTTTTATGTTTTTAGTCAACATATCTCCACTTCCAGTAAGTGAGTTCATATCCGGCATCATTTCTTTATCCAAAACCCCTGAAACAATCATACTTGTATTAAACCTACCCTTAGCATTTTTAGCGTAAGGAGCCATTGTTTCAATCGTATTAAATGTACTTACTACTGTTGCTACATCAAAATCTTGAATTGCCATATCAAAATTAAATCCAGGTGCAGCAGGGTTGGTAGTTTCATAAAATCCGCTCATCTTCATTTTTCCTCCCAATAAATTCATACCAACATCTTTCATGCTTACTTTTTGATCTTTTACAGTGATTAATCCTTTCATATCAGTAATTTCCATGTTATCGTAAATTACTTTGTTTAAGGTGGATGTTAGGCTAAAATCAATATTTTTTGGAACTTCAACAACCGACAACGGTTCTTCAGCTGCTTCTGTACCTTCAGTTGCAGCTACTTCTTCCTCTGTCATAAATTCATTTAAATCCATTACGTTAGAATTAAACATGAATTTTCCAGTTAACACATTGGTACTATCATCTAACACATAAGCAATAAAATTCTCAATTTTCCCATTGGCGTGCATATCCGATTTTCCTATTTGTGCATCAAAATTGGCCAAATCTACAAATTGTGGAGAGAAATTTAAAGTCATTCGTTGCAACAACACATCATAAGGAAGTGAATCGCTTTTATACAACATATCCGTAATACCAAAGCTACCTTTAGCTTCAAACTCTTCGTATCTTTCATTATCTATAGAAGACATTTTTCCTTTTAAGGTTACATCTGCATTAATTTTACCGTTCATTTCATCTCCAGCTTCCATTGGCATCACATCTTTAACAGAAGCCAAATCTAGTTTAGCCATTAAATTGGCATCAATATTAGGATCTGAAATAGGTGTGCTTAATTTCATCTTCATTTCTACAGGGTTCCCTGCCATTTCCATGTAAAAACGTTTTAGGTTAATAAGTGTATTATCTTCACTTCCACCCGGATTTGAAATAGCTAAATCTACATGAATGTTATTTACAGCTTTAGGTAAATCAGGATATTTAAACATGGCTTTTTCTACCAATAAATCTAATCCAAAAGCTGGCAAAGCAGTTTCGGTCATTTTTCCTTTAGCAAATCCATTCAATGCTAATTTACCTTCTGTTTTTACGGATGCAAAATCGGTCATAAATACAGCAGGAACTAGCGATAAAATATTTTTAAAATCTGTTTTTTGAGCACTAAAAGTAATGTCCATATCTATGTCATCATTGTCCTCAAAAATGGCTACCCAACCATCAAAACCCAAAAATAATTCGTTCAATCTGAATTGGTTATCAGTAAAGGTAAATTTATAGTTTGCCAAATCTGCTTTAATAATGGCATCGGCTTCTACATTCGCTTTTTTGAAATACGCTACATTATCCATGGTCAGGTTTAACTCTTCTATTACTGTTTTAGTAACTAAATCGGTTACATCCTGTGTCATATCTCCCGAAAGGTTAAAATCTAACCCAATGATTGATGTGGTTAAATTCATAGTAGCATCTTCGTAATGTATTTTTGCATTTTTGATAGTTAAATCTTTCAAATTTAACTTAAATGGAGAAGCTTCTTCCTCTGCTACTTCTTCTTCAATTTCTTCAGTTGCCTTAGCTATATCCCAGTTTGCCGAGGTATCTGCCAGCACAATAGCGTTGATTACGGGTTCTTCAATATAAATGGATTTAATTTTAATTTCATCGCCACTAATCACACTCATTAAATCTACTCTTAATGATAGGTTTTTAATGTTTGCCAACTGCGTCCCTTCAAATTTATCAACACCATCAACAGTAACATTATCGATAGAAAAATTAAAATTGGGAAAAGTACTGATTAAGCCCATATCGAACTCACCAAAATCTACTTTTGCATTCAGGTTGGCATTGGCTTGTTCTTTTACTATATCTATTATTTTACCTTTAAACATAAAAGGCAACGAAATAATTAAAATCAATAAAACTAATAAGGTTATTCCTGTAACTTTCAGTACTTTTTTCATAGTTGTTCTTGTTATTTGGGTGTATATTATTTTGTTAAATAATGAATTGCTAAATTAATTAAAGTTTTGTCATAATAAAACAACACACCAAAAGAGTTTTTATAGGTTTATTAATGCCGACAAATAAAACCACATAGAAACATAGATTTCTAGAACAGTAAAAGAAAGGTATAGCACCACAAAGCGTTTCCATTTTATGAAAACAAGCTGTCTGTAATTTTTTTCTTTCTTGCCATTAAACAACTTTGTAACTATGTCGTTAAACTAATAGAAATGCACCCTAAAATGAAGAGAGTTAATAAAAAATCAATCTTGATAGCTTAGAAATAAATAAAGATTTCTAATTTCGTAAAAAAATAAATTTACAATGGAAAATATAGAAGCAAATAAATTAATAGAGAAAATTCAGAAAGACATTAATAAATCTGGAATTGACGCTAAAAAAACAGTTGAAAGCTTAACTCAACTTAGAACTTACGCTCTTGAAGAACAAGACCCTACTGCTACAAAAGTATTACGTATGGCTTACGAACATATTCAAGAACACGGAACATTTAACATTCCTATTCCTGCTGATGAACTGGTTGCAGAAGGAGACGAAGAAGATAGCGAACCAGAATTAATTGAAAACTCTATTGAAACAGATGAAGAAAGAACTGAAAGTTTAGCTTACATGCTTTCTTTACTATTAGACAGAAACAACCCAAACAACAAACAAGAATTGTTTGAATACAGAGATGCTCTAAAAAATTATTAATTCAATTTTTTATTTAATATTAAAAAAAGCAGCTGATGGCTGCTTTTTTTTTATACCCAATTATCACCTATTAATTTCTTTCTTAAATTTTTATACCTTTGAAATACCTTTAGAACTCAAATAAAAATTGGAAACTGAAAAATTTTATCACATTTACAATCATGCTAATAGAAATGAAAATCTTTTTAGAGAAGAAGAAAATTATCGTTTTTTTCTGCAACAATGGGATAAATATATTTCGCCAATAGCAGTTACCCGCACTTATTGTTTAATGCCAAATCATATTCATTTTTTAATTAAAATAAGAAGTGTTGAAGAAGTTAGGATGAAATTTGGCTTTGAGGATGTTAAACCTTTTGGAAAGTTTCAAACTTTCCAAAAGTTAGTAAGTAAACAATTTTCCAACTTATACAGCAGCTATGCTCAAGCTTTTAATACACGCTATCAACGCAAGGGAAGTTTATTCACTCCGAATTTCAAACGAAAAGAAATTACCTCTGAAGAATATTTAAAAACCTTAGTTTGTTATATTCATAGAAACCCTATTCATCATGGGTTTTGTGCAGACTTCACAGATTGGAAACACAGTTCATATCATGCTTATCTATCAGATAAACCATCAAAAATAGAACGTACTTACATCTTAGATTTATTTGATGGTAAAGAAAATTTTATTGAAACTCATCAGCAATATATTGAACTATTAGATTTAGAAATATTTTTAGAATAAGGATTATGTCAAAACAAGGAACAGTAAGAAGGTACATACTTATAATTGAAAAATTAAGAAGAAAACAATTTCCTTCTTTTGATGAAATTAAAAACTATTTAAGCAATCATGACTTTGAAGTTTCAAACCGAACCATACAACGAGACATTGAACAAATAAGAAGCGAGTTTGGAATTGA
This sequence comes from Vicingaceae bacterium, assembly GCA_032251145.1. Classification (GTDB taxonomy): domain Bacteria; phylum Bacteroidota; class Bacteroidia; order Flavobacteriales_E; family Vicingaceae; genus BRH-c54. The sequence goes on from JAVVER010000086.1 coordinate 9,442, forward strand.
AATTGAATACAATAGGTTCAAAAATGGCTATTTTATTAATGAAGATTTAAGTCCTGACATAGAAAGCTTTGTTCGCTTTTTTGAAATTGTTAATACTGCCGACCTACTTATTGAAAGTTTAAAAGAAAGCAAGAATACCCTTGACTTTATTTCATTTGAGGCTCAAGGAAGTTTAAAAGGAATTGAAAATCTTAAACCTTTACTTTTTGCAATTAAAAACCGTAGAGTTATTTCTTTTACACATGAAAATTTTTATGAAAAAACACATTCCAATCATACTGTCAATCCCTATTTACTAAAAGAATATCAAAATCGTTGGTATTTAGTTGGAACAATAAAACCAACAGATGAATTCCGAACATTTGGGATTGATAGAATTAGCAATTTAGTAGTTAGTGAAACTACGTTTAAACCCAATAGTAAGAAAAAACCAATTGAATTATTTGAAAACACCATAGGATTAACCTACTCGTTAGGAGAAGTTGAAGAAATAATTTTATCTTTTACTCCTTTGCAAGGCAAGTATATTAAAACGCTACCTATGCATCAATCGCAACGAATTTTGATTGATAATGAAAATGAATTTCAAATCAAACTACGAATTATACCAAATTTTGAATTAAAACAACAAATTTTAAAGCTTGGCGATAATGTAAAAGTAATACAACCTCAATGGTTGGCTGATGAAATAAAAAATGTACTTACGAATACGTTAAAACAATATGAGTGATTTAATGTAGTAATATTTCATACTACGTCATAGTTTGACGTTCATGTAATTTTATTTTGCATTAAAAAACCATGCAAAACCAAGAAGAAATAAATGAGTTACAAGCAAAAATTGAAGAACTTGAGTCTCAAAAAAGTAAAGCTGTAAAAAATAAAGAATATGAATTTGCTGCACTGCTAAGAGACAAGATAAAAGCCCTATCAGAAAAACTGAACCTTTTAAACCCACCTATTGATAAAGAATATGATGTGTTGCTAAACAATATCGCAACAGTTTATGACAATACTCCAATTTTTGAAATCGACAAAGCTGTTTATAAAACAAATATTTTAATAGCTGAATACACCCTAAATTCAGGAACCAACTTCTTGGTTAAAGGCATAGAACTTTCTACATTAGTACAATTTGCTACTAAAAAATCCAACCAGAAAAAAGAACACCTAGAAATTGTTTCTGAACATTTAAGCCAATGGATAACTATTATGGAAGAAATGCCTTTAGATGATTTTAAAGGTGATGCTATTGAAATAAAAATTAAAAATAGTATTGAGTTTAGATATGACCAATTAAGGAAACTAATAAAAAAATCAAGGAAATAATTTAGTACGACAAGTTTTGGCGGAGTGGTGTTTTAGTTTTGTCATAAAAACTGAAATATTATGACAAATTTAGAACAGATGAGGCAACAAGAAATTATTGAAAAGCAAAATAGCTTAACCAAAACTAAGGCTATTCTTAAAAAAGAATTTATTGGAATAGATATAGTAATTGAACAAGTTATAGATGCCTTAAGTTCATGGTATATGTTCCCAGAAATGCAGGAGAAACCTGTAATTATAAACTTATGGGGATTAACTGGTGTCGGTAAGTCGTCTTTAGTTAATCGAATTTCCGAATTAATTGGGTATCAAAAAAAATATTATCATTTCGATTTAGGAGAAGGAGAAAGTAAAGAATGGCAAATTAAAAAACAACTGGAAGAAATTTACGAACATGTAAATGGTTATCCAGTTTTAATTGCTTTAGATGAAATTCAACACGCAAGAACCATCAACGAGCAAAAAGAAGAAATTGAAAAATCCTCATCAAGAATTATTTGGCAACTACTTGATAGCGGCAAGTTTCAAATAAGAAAATACAATTATAAAATTGATGATTTATATGATTTAATAATCAGGTTAAAGTTTTTGTTAAGAATGGGTGTTGAAGTATCAAGCGGAATGGTGGTAAGTGGTAAAGATCTATATTTAGAACACATGAAATCTAAAGATGAAGATGGTGATAAAAAATTTAATGATAACATGTTTTTTATACCTACCTCGATGCATGAAGATATATATGAATTAGCAAAAGAACTATTTGAAACTCCCTTTGATGTAAAAACAAAACTACTCGATTTAAACGGTAAAGAAACCATCATGTTTTTACATGAAGTATATATTATTGCTAACAGTCCAAAAGAAGTAGATTGTTCTAAAGGGTTAATTTTTGTCTTAGGCAACTTAGATGAAGCATATTCTATGAGTAATGACTTCAACCCTGATATGGACGCTAACGAATTTCACGAGCAGTCATTAAAAATAAATCTTCCTACAATAAAAAAAGCATTGAAAAAAAGATTTAGAAATGAGCAAATTGCAAGATTTGGAAATATCCACATTATTTATCCCGCATTTAGCAGTTCATCTTTCAAGCAAATTATAAAATTAGAATTGTCAAAAATCTCTAACCAAATTAAAAATCATCAAAAAATAACACTCCAATTTGATAATAGTGTCCATCAGTTAATATATACAGAAGGAGTTTATCCAACACAAGGAACACGACCTATTTTTACTACTATTCATCAACTAGTTAAATCACAATTTGGCAAAATATTTTCTGAATTGTATCTAAAACAATTAAGCACAACCAAAATAGTTTTAAATACTCAAGGAAATAACTTGGTGGTTAAGTATGTTAAAAATCAATCTGAAGTACATACCATTAAAATACCACTTCAGTTAAGTTTAGAAAAATTAAGAAAAAATAAAAAAGACGATGTTCAAGCCATAACAGCCGTTCATGAGGCTGGTCATGCAGTGCTTTCGGTAGCATTAATGAATACTATTCCAGAAGTAATTTATTCCAACTCAACAGAAGTTAATACGGGCGGTTTTGTATATACAAAATTCAATAAAAACTTTGTTTCTAAAAAAGAAATTACAAAACTCTTGGCTGTATATTTAGGAGGTAGAGCAGCTGAAAAAGTAATTTTTGGAGAAGAAAATGTAACTACTGGTGCAGAAGAAGACATTAAAAAAGCTACCAATTTTATTATGGAAATGTTGAAAAATTGCGGAATGGGAAATGTTCCTGCTGCTTATCACATTGAAGACGCAAGTGCCAATACATATATTAATGATTATAACAATCAACTAAATAAAGAAGCAGAAAGATGGATAAACGAAGCATTTAATTTAGCCGAAAACACACTAAAAAAAGAAGAACAATTACTGTTAAAAATAGCTGAATACCTTAGCAACAATAGAAAAATGGAAAAGCGACAAATTGCACAAATGGTAAAAAAATACACTTTGGGTTTGAGTTTAGAAATATTGAAAAAAGAAAACGAAACCAATTTTTACAGACAACAGTTAGTAACAAAAATCAAATCTCTAAACACAACACCAAAAAACAAAAAAAATATAACCACTTTTGATTTTTCATTAAATAACAAACTAAATACAGATTGCTAAAAAACATAATTAACACATTGAGTTTATTATTTTTGAAGTACTAAAACTAAATAATTATGCAAGATAGATATGTTGGAGACATAGGAGATTTTGGAAAATACCTTTTATTAAAAACTTTATGTCAAAATAAAATTAAATTAGGTGTAAACTGGTGCTTTGTTAACCCAGGATATGCTCCTAAAGAAATAAATAAAAATGACGGTAAATATATTGGTTACTTATACCAAAAAAATAAAAACCATACTTTTTTCAAACAAGCTGATGAAAACTTAATTCTTCAATTAAAAGATATTATTGAATCTAACAATAGAACAATAATATCCATAGAAAAAAGCAATATTCTTCCTTTAGCAACTATGTTTGTCAACGAAGAAATTCCTGTAGGGACAAAGCGTTTTAATTGGCATGCTAAAAGTTTAGAAACACTCAAGGATTGTGACATTATTTTTTATGACCCAGATAATGGATTGGAAATTCCAACTTGTGGCAAACTACATCGTGATGCTGTAAAATATATATATTATGACGAAATTCGTGATACTTATTCAAAAGGAAAGTCAATCATTATATACCAACATACCAACAGAAGTAAAACCTTGGAAACTCAAATAAATGAACGAGTTCAGCAATTAAAGGAAATAGGAATTTCTGAAAATACAATAAGTGTAATCTACTCTAAAATAGGAATAAGCCGATTTTATATAATTATTAAACAACAAAAAAATGTCCTTATTGAGCAAGGCTTAAATAACTTCATTAATAATCATCCACTATTTGAACAAGTATAAAACTTAAACTAATTATGACAGAAAATGAACATTTAGAAAACATTAAGGAGTTACTTGCTTATGATATTCCTGAGTTCACTCCTCCTGAAGATGGTTTCTTGGAAATTGCTGGACTTAGTCACTATGAAAATATCAATAGCAGAATTTATGCTTATTTTCTTAATTATGACAAAGATGCTGAAATTGCTAAACGATTTTTTTCGGCATTATTAAGTCTTATAAAACAAAAAAGTAAAAAAGAAATAATTTTAAATGATTACACAGTTTCAACCGAATATCCAACAAGAAAAGGAAGGATAGACATTTTAATTGAAGACGCCAACAATGAAAGTGCTATAATCATTGAGAATAAAATATATCATTATCTCAGCAATCCTTTAGAAGAGTATTTAGAATTTGTTAAAGCTAAAAACAAAATAGGTGTGCTACTTACTCTGCATCTTTTTAATGAAGAGGACACAAACAAGCTGAAAGCCTTAAATTATATCACTATTACTCACAAAGAATGGATAGACGAAATAAAGGAATTAGGACTTCCTGCATATTTATCTACCAAAAAATACATTTATTTAAACGATTTTTTTCAAACTATTGACAACTTAACAAAAAGCACAACGATGAACGATTTAGCTAAATTTTACTTTAAACACCCTAAAAAAATAAACAGTGCTGTACAAACTTTAAATGCAGCAAAAGAATTTATTGATACGCAATTACAAATACTTGCAGGAAACCTTAATTCATTAACTCGTGGTAAAAAGGATGAATGGAGACATATTGTTGAAGGTTCAAAAGAAACGTATTATGCCATAATATTAGAATCACTTTTTAAAGGAGAGAATGAAATAACTGTAATTATCGAACTTTCAGGTGACGTGTATGAAAAGAAAGAGATTATACAAGAACATCTTGAAA
>JAVVER010000087.1:0-14396 GCA_032251145.1 Vicingaceae bacterium
AATCTATTTTTTAAAACCTTTAGCCTAAAATGGAATTTTTAAGGTTCGACTAATTTGTTTTCTGTATCAAGAATTTCATCAGCTATAGGCATTCTTACTAAATAAACTTTACCGTATTGATTAAGAAAAGCTATCGTTTTTTTTAAATATTCAAAGCGAATGTTCGAATATTTAAAATGAGGCAACATTTCATTGTTGTACATGTTAATTTTAGCTTCAGTTCGTTTAATAACTTCATTTTCCTTCATGGAAATAGTTACTTCTAGCCAACCATCTTCGTGTAACACCATCTCATCATTAGGTTTAAATATTTTAAAATAGTTCCCATCATAATGATTTAGTAAATAAAGAATATTAGGGTTACTATTTACTTGTTGTAATTCTCCAATAAAGCTACTTTTTTCTCTAAAACTGTTGCTATCATTCGGATGTTTGCTTTTTGATGAAATACTCCATGGATCTACTGTTACAATAAATAAAGCGTCTTTTGTGTCGGGGTTTATTTTTTTCTTAATACTATTAAGGTAATAAGGTCCATAAGGGCTATGTAGTACCGTAAAAGAGTAGTTGTAAAAATCTTTTCTGTTTAAGGTTTCATTAAGAATTTTTGGTTGTATCCCTTGTGCTGCTCTTGAAGTACCCAGTATTAATGAATGTTGCTGTGGGCTAGTAAACCTTAAATAAAAAGGATCGCTTTTTCCATTAGTAGAAGAAAATATCATGTATACCATTAGCAATGTAGCTAATACAAAAAATAAACTTTTTATAATGAATGGTTTCATTTAAGGTTAGTTTCTTTATTTTTTATAAAATTAATCAGTTCTTTGGTGAAAATTTCAGCCCCATTTTTATTGAGGTGTACTTTATCATTAAAAATATTTTTATCTGCATAAGCTGGATTAGAGGAATCATAGATGTATAAAAGGGAGGAAGAGTAGAGGATTTTTTTTAAGCGGTTAACAAATGCAGGGTTAACGTTATAATAACTTGGTGGTATAACATAAATAAGTTGGATGTTATGTTGAACACACAAGTTTTGGAAGTTTTCAAAAGCGGCAACCTTGTTAGGTAGCTCATTACTTAAATCATATTGGTTAATGGTGTCGTAAGACCAATCTCTATCTTTTTTTTTATAAGATTCGGGTAAGGTGCCAAACTGCATTAAAGTATCGTTTATTTTTTTAGTGTTGTTTTGGTTGAGATTCCAAAACTTAAAATTTTTTTTATTCATTAAATAAAGCACCGATAGTTTTGCGAAATAGGGGTTCTTATTTTTTTGTTTTACCATTTCAGTTCTTACTTCGGGGTATTTTAAAAACAAATACAACCTATCGCTTAAAAACTGATTTTGTTCTGAAGGAATAAGTTCAAAATCTTCATCTATTACCTTAACAATAGTGCTTGGTTTTTTATTATGGAGGAGTAAGGTTCTGAGTAAAAAATCTTGAAACTCTATTTCTGAACCGCCATAGGCTAAATTATAAGCACTAAGGTGTAAGCTATCTTGCAACATCCAAGTAGCAATTCCTTCTCTTGCTCTACTGCTGCCTACAACAATAAGTTCTTTATTTAATTTTCCTTCTAGCAATAGGGCTAACTTTTTATCCCCCCCCATGTTGGAAGATAAGGCTCTAACAGGAATAAAACACTTATCCAACAAAAAAAGCAGGGCTAAAAAAATGACTATTTTAACTAAAAAAGACTTCATTAGTTAAAAATTAAAATAAATAAAAGGTTGTTCATTATTAGCAAACAAGGTAATAATAAAAATTAACAACAGATAAAATCCCCATCTTAATGGTCTTTTCCAATTTACCAAAATGTTTTCTAAGGCATGTTGTTTTGCACGGTTATTCCACTCAATAAGCATAAAAAATACGACTAAGCTAATGATGTAGTACATATCGGAAGATATCCCTTTTCCTTTTGGGAACGATAAAAAAGAGGATGAGAAAATTTTAGTAAAAAAATCAACAGCTTGAGATACATTTTCAGCTCTAAAAAATATCCAGGCAAAAATGGTGAAAATAAAGGTGCTAAGGATAAGTATCAGTTCTTTAAGGTTAGGCAGTAGTTTGCCTTTGGCTACCACATCTATGTGATGCCTGTTTTTGTTAAAGAGCATGAGTGGTAAGAAATAAAGAGCATTTAAAGCTCCCCAAATAATAAAGGTCCAGTTGGCACCGTGCCAAAAACCACTTACTAAAAAGATGATAAAGGTATTTTTAATTTTCATAGCAGTGCCGCCTTTGCTACCTCCTAAAGGAATGTAAAGGTAATCTCTAAACCAAGTGGAAAGCGAAATGTGCCATCGTCTCCAAAACTCAGCAATATCTCTCGAAAAATAAGGGAAAGCAAAGTTTTGCATTAAATTAAACCCAAAAAGGCGGGCAGTTCCTATAGCGATATCGGAATACCCACTAAAATCTCCATAAATTTGGAAGGTAAAAAATAAAGCTCCTAAAAAAAGTGTGCTACCGCCATAGTCTAAGTGATTGTTAAATATCAAGTTAGCATATTCTGCACAGTTGTCAGCAATCACAATTTTTTTAAATAAGCCCCATAATATTTGTCGCATACCATCTACTGCCTTAGTGTAATCAAAACTTCTTTTCTGATAGAATTGAGGAAGCAATTGCGTAGCTCGCTCAATAGGTCCGGCAACCAATTGAGGGAAGAAACTAACAAAAGCCGCAAAAGCAATAAAATCTTTGGTAGGCTCAAGTTTCTTTTTATACACATCTATGGTATAGCTCATGGTTTGGAAAGTGTAAAAACTAATACCAACTGGTAAAATAATGTTTAAGGAATTGGCATTAATAGCATAGCCAAAAAAGGAGAAAGCAGCAATAAAGTTTTCTAAAAAGAAATTGTAATACTTAAAAAAACCTAAAAAACCAAGGTTGACTGCTATGCTTAACCACAAGAGCATTTTGCGTTGAGCTTTTTTATCTGTTTTAGATAACTGAATACCTACAAAATAATCTACTAATGTACTAAACAAAATGAGGCTTAAAAAACGCCAATCCCACCAGCCATAAAATACATAACTGGCAACTACAACAAGCAAGTTTTGTAGTTGGAGGTGTTTATTCGTTACAAACCAATAGAATAAAAAAACTATCGGTAAAAATAGGGCGAAATCTATGGTGTTAAATAGCATTATTTCTGACGAAATTTAGGTATAATTATTTTTTTTTCCATTCAGTTAATTCTCGCCCTATTAATACTTCCATTTTTAAAATATCCTCTACAAATAAATCACGAAATTGGGTTTTTAAATTTTCCTTAAAAATAGGTTTTGTTACAGGTTTCGCAACTGTATTTTTTATTTTTTTTACTAAAAACTTAGGCGTTAAAGGATGTAAAATTTTAAATAAAAAAGATTTTCGGAAACCACCAAAAGATTTAGTAACATCAATTTTACCTTCGGAAGCATTGGCATGAGCTTGAGTTTTTATTGGTAGATCTGAAATGTTAAGAAATTGACAAACTTTTGAAAAGCAAGCTTGTTGGTCAGCAACAAACTCTTCAAAGCTTAATAACAGAAAATTATTTTTTGGAAATAAATCTAAATAGGGTTTTAATTGATAATAATACTTTCCATAATAACAATAAGTACTTACTTTTTTAATTTCGGATTCAAAATCAGGATAAATGGTTAAATTCTTAGTAAGATTATGGGTGTATTCACTTAAGATTCTTTCTACTGGGTCTCTCATGAGGTAGATAAATTTCATTTCAGGATTGTACTGAAAAATTCTATCTGCCACTTCATTGAAAATAGGCCGCATGGTATAATGGGTAGAACCTTCTCCAATTATTTTTGTGGCAGGTGTAGGATGAAACAATCCATTATACCAATTGAATTTTTCTTGGTAATTGTCCATTTTAAATAATCCCGGTTCTTTTATCGTTGAAAAACAAATTTCAGGATGCTCAGCCAACAGTTTTGAAAGACTGCTTGTACCTGATTTCTGGCTTCCTATTAACATGAAATTTACTTTTATCCCCATTTTATTAATCCTTTAAAGAAAAAGCTATTAAAATTTTAATGACTTACTGACGTAATTAATTATATTAATACCAGAGAAGACCACAAATATATAAAAGAACCTTAAATGAGGAGAAGATTTCTAAATAATAATTATGAAAGGGAATTAAAATCCATATTAATATCGTTGTTATTTTTTCGCTATCTTCAATAGTTATCTTAATATCAAGAATAGCATTTTAGTTTTTAGTTAGGTATTTTTTATATTTTTACAAAAAATATGATTAAAATTTAGAAAATATTAAAAGAAAATAACATGGAGTGCAAAATTTGTAATAATTCAAAAAATCTAAAAGAGTATAAAGTAAAGGAAATGATGTTTGGATTTCGTGATGAATTTTTATATTTTCAATGCGAAAAGTGTGGTTGTTTACAAATTGCCGAAATTCCTGCAAATATGGATAAATATTATCCAGACAATTATTATAGCTATACCAATTCCAATAAACAGGGTAAGTTTAATATAACACGGTTTCTCCAGAAAAAAAGAGATAATTACGCTGTATTTAAAAAAGGATTATTAGGTAAATGGGTATATCATTCTAAACCCAATGAATTATTAAGTGTCTTGTCTAATGTGCCACTAACAAAAGACAGTTGTATTTTAGATGTTGGATGTGGTGGTGGAAAATTATTAACGCTTCTCAATGAAATAGGCTTTACCAATTTAAGTGGTGTAGATCCTTACATAAATGAAGATATTAGCTATGATAATGGGTTGGTAATTCAAAAGAAAGAAGTTAATGAGGTAAAAGAAAAGCAAGATTTAATCATGTTTCACCATTCTTTTGAACACATATCCAATCCGCTTGAAACACTTCAAGTTGTTTCAAAATTGCTTAATAAAGGTGGATACTGTATCATAAGAATACCAACTGCCTCATCTTACGCTTGGAGACATTATAAAGAAAAATGGGTACAGTTGGATGCTCCTCGTCATTTTTTTCTTCACTCTACAGAAAGCATACGTATTTTAGCTGAAAAATCCTCCTTAGAAATAGTTAAAATTATTTACGATTCCACAGCTTTTCAGTTTTTAGGCAGTGAAAGGTATATTAAAGATATTCCTTTAAAGAATGGGGTTTCAGATAAAGACATCTTTACTGATTCGGAAATAGAAAACTTTAAACATCAAGCAGAAGAACTAAATAAAAATGAAGATGGCGATTCCTGTGTTTTTATCTTAAAAAAGATATAGTTCTGATTTGGAATGGATAGGGTAAAACGTTAAACAATTTCAATCAATATAAAGGGTTAAAAAAAATGTAAGCATTAATACTTAAAGTCTGTTAGTAGAAATACGTAAATTTAATAAAAAGTGCTTTTTAACGCAACCATTCAAAGCAGAAAGTCGTATTATTGTGGTAAATTAAGTATATGAATTAAAACTATATTCACTTGTAATACAGATAACCTAAAAACTAATCCTTATGAGAAAAATTACATCCTTTATTACTGCTGTTATTATTTCTTCTACAACCTTTTATCATGCCCAAGCTCCTGGAGGTGTTTCTGGTGGAGGTACCGTAGAAGTATGGTTAGATGCAGCTCAGTTGAATGCAGCCAATGGCACATTACTTAGTACATTTACAGATGCTTCTGGTAATGGAAATAATGCAACCGCTTCAGGTTCGGATAGACCAAGGTATTATGCTGCTGACGCTAATTTTAATAATCAAGCTGTTATAAGTTTAGATGGGTTAGGTGATAACATGCTTACAGGAAGCATACCTGCATTAGAAACCAACACCATGTCCAGTTATGTGGTGGCTCGTGCCAATACCAACCATAGTTCAGTAATATTCAGAAGTGCTTACAGCGGAGGAACAGCTTCAGGTCCTCAATACATGTTTGGGGTAGTAAAGTTAAAAAATAGTTCGCGAACCGAATTACAAGCTAAAAGAGCAGATGGACTTCATGCAAAATTTACAACTCCACACAATACGAATGTGGGGGTATATACTAATGTGTGGGATGGAACTAACAGTTTTGATGGTTATTACAATGGCACTTCATTAGGGGCAAGTAAAACCAATGCCAGTGCTACTCCGAAAGGGCACTTGGGGGTAACCATAGGTAAAAATATTTCAGGAGCAGCTTTCCCATTTTTTGGGCAAATTGCCGAATTGTTTATTTTTTCAAAAAAAATTAATACTGCAGAACGAAATATTTTAGATAACTATGTAGCTGCCAAATATGGCTTAAGTATTCCTAATGATATGTATGCTTACGAAACTACTCATTACCATGATTTAATTGGTTTAGGTAGAGAAAGTGATGGTGATAACCTAACTGCACAAGGAACATCATTACTATCATTGAGTATAGCTAGTTTAGGGCTTGGTGATTATGTCTTTGCTGCTCATGACAATGCTGGGTATGTGGCTAATTCTGTTGATATTCCTGCTAATGTATTTGCAAGATATGCTCAAGTTTGGAGAGCAGATGTAAATGGAGTACCCGGTGCGGTTGATATATCTTTTGATGTAAGCAATAACTCATTAGGATCTAATACTGGTTATATGTTATTATTAGATAATGATGGTGTTTTTGCATCCGGAGCCACTCAAATTGCAGGTACTTATAACAGTGGCATCGTAACTTTTTCAGGAGTTAATTTAAGCAGTGGAGTTTATTTTACACTTTCTAATAACGATGTAACCATCAGAAGTACAGGCGTAACTACTGATTGGCATTTAACTACCACTTGGGATTGTGGATGTATCCCTGTGCAATCTAGTAAAGTGATTGTAGAAGCAGGACATACGGTGGATATCAATTCTCAGGCGGCATTATGTTCCGATTTAACCATAGATGGTACATTAAACATAAACAATGGAGATACCTTGTATCTGTCTAATGCCTATATCAATAATAATACATTTAACACAGGAACAGGTACCGTTAGTTTTGACGGTATAAATGCTCAGACCATTACTGGTATTACTGCTTTTTATAATTTACACATCAACAATACTAATGGGGTAACGAATAATGGTATTGTTAGTGTACAACATTGGTTAGATGTTACAGCAGGTAGTTTTGCTACAGGTGGTAATTTAACCTTATTATCAAATGCTTCAGGAACAGGAGCCTTGAAAAACCCAAACACAGGAACAATTAGTGGTAATGTAACCGTTCAGCGTTATTTGAATGAAGGAGAAAGTTGGTATTTGTTAGCACCAGCGGTTATGGGGGCGGATATAGAAGACTGGAATCAAGAATTTGAAATGCAAGGATTCACAGGGACAGAGTGGCCTACAGCAGGGTATGCTTCTTTCTTTTATTATGACCAGAATAATAATGTGTCTGATTTTAATGATGGTTATACGGTACCGAATAGTACAGCAGACATTATGAGTCACCAAATGGGCTTTGAAACTTATGTTGGAGATGATACGTACGCAACTGGACCACGTTCTATTGATGCAACAGGTACTTTAGCATTAGGGAATCAACATATTTCTGCTCCGCACATTGCCAACATAGGCATTACTTCTGAAGACGGTTGGACGCTAATGGCTAACCCTTATGCTGCTCCTATACAATGGAGGGATGTTGTAAAATCTGGTAGTTTTGATGCTGCTTACAGAAGAAAAAATGATGGAACTTCTGCCTTAATGGGATGGCATTTTGTATTAGCCCCCGGAGAAGCTTTTTGGGTACATGCCGATCCAGGTGGAGCAACGGTAGAGTTTGAACCTGCTGATGTGTCAGCAACCAATATTGATAATTATAATTTAAGATTGGCAGAAAGCGAAAACCTTATCGTAAAGCTAACCTATGATGGCGGTGAGGATGTTACGGAAATAGGGTTTAGTGAAATAGCCTCTAACGAAAGAGTAAGAGGAGAAGATGCTTACAAGTTATACCATGCAGATAAAAGAAAACCAAATATTTCTACTTTAGTAAATAACGAGAAGTTTTTACTTAATGTACTTAATAGTGAAGAAGATATGGTGTTACCTCTTTTAATTGAAACGGTATTACCTGAAAATGCTACTAAACAATATACTTTAAGTTTTGAAAATGTCTTTATTCATACACAGGATAGAAAAATTTGGTTGGAAGAAATAAAAACGAATAAATTATATGAATTAACGGATAATTTTGAATTGAAAATAGCATTGGAGGATAACATTAAAACGCCTCAATACCGTTTAATTGTTAAATCTGATGAAAATGCAACGATAGCAACCAACCATATTAACGATTCATACGTTAGTTATACATCTAATGGAATTGAAATTTATATGAACAACAAAGAAGAAGGGTATTATGAATTTATTATGTATGATGTTATGGGTAAGTTAATCAGACAAGAAAAAGTGAACATTGCTTCAAATGGAAAGTATTTACTAAACAGTAATGTGTCGGAAGGAATGTACATGATGCACATCACATCAAGTGAAGGAACCTATAGCTCACATAAAATTGTTGTTTCAAATAAAAATTGAAGTTCGTAAACTAAAATTAACGTGAGTAATAATAAGTATTTAGGTTTTTTCTTACTGGTTCTATTTATATTATTAAGTACAGTAATACCTTTGTTGGCAGCAGGCCCTCCTGGACCACCTAATAATTTTCCAGGTGGGGGTAGTGGACCTCCTGGAGGTTGTTGGCCTCCTTCGGCTTGCATCCCTATAGATGGTGGTATTTCTTACTTGTTGGCGTTGGGAGCCTTGTACGCAGGAAAAATAATTTACGATAACCAAAATAAAAAAGCTGATGAATAATTTTCATAAGCTTTTTTTATCCAATACAAAAACCAATTTACTTCAAGCTAGCTAAAAACTCTTGTTCCAATTTCAACAAACCTTTTTTTCTATCTTTTAATCGTTTTACCGGAGAACCTACATACATTCCCCAAGCATCTAAATCTTTTAATACTAAGCTATTTGCTCCTATGCAAGAGCCTTCGCCAATTTTGCATCCACCCAAAAAAGTAACATTACTTCCTGTGTTTACATGTTTTCCTAAGTGAACTTCCCCACCGCTTTGCTTTAAATATTTCTCAGGAAGTGTTTGACCAGTCAGGTGGTCGCCACTAAAATCATCGGAAGCACTATAAATTACATTGTTTGCAGCTAATCCACAAAAGTCATTTAAAACTATCCCCATTGGGCCACTTAAATGGCAACCTCTGGCAATTAATACATAACTTCCAATATTGATATATCCTCTGGAGGCAGATAGCGTAACAAAATCATCAATACGCACATTACTTCCAATAGAAATATTTTCCTGTCCATAAATTCTGGCATCGGAAGAAATTTTAACATTTTTACCAATAGATTTAAAACCAAAATCTTTTAAATCTTCTTCGGTTAAGTATTTACTTTGTAACATTTTTATATATTTATATTGTTATTTATATACACTACTCGGAATATTTACCAATCTATCCGCCAGCCATTTGCTATAAGATAGTTTGTTATATTGTTAATGATGCAAACATATTAAATATCAACAGAAAATAGCGTTGAAAATCATATATTTTCACTTAAAAAGGTTTTTAAATCGCAGTTTTTTATTCCATCATTGGTATTTCCATTAAAAGCATCTAAGGCAATCACTGTTTTAGGGTAGTTGTCTTTTATCTTTTTTAAATTACCAAATTCTCGCTCCATCGTTTTTGTATCGTTTATTGAAAGTGCTACCTGAAAATACTGTTTTTCATTATTTTTTTGAGCAACAAAATCAATTTCTAAATTATCCATTATGCCTACTGTAACTGTATATCCGTTAAACAAAAGATGGTTATATACTGCATTTTCTATAATTTTCCCTTTGTCTTCAGGTCTATATCCCCAAATACCGTGTCTTATGCCCAAATTTTCAAAGTAATATTTTTCTCCAACCTCAAAAATACGCTTTCCAATAATATCATATCTACTCACTTTATGTAAAATAAACGCATCAACAATATGAGAAATATATGTTTGAACTTGATTAGGAGCTACTTTTATCTGTTGAGATTTTAAAAAATCACTAATTTTTTTAGCCGAAAATATACTTCCTGTATTACTTGCCAAAAACAAGATAAGTTGTTCTAAAAAAGTAGTATTTCTTAATGAATAACGGTTCACAATATCTCGATAGACAATCGTGCTGTAAATGTTTTTAAGGTATTCAAAAACAATATGAGGTTCTAATGCTAAATTTTTTAAATAAGGTAACCCACCAAATTTTAGATACTTTTCGAGTGACTCATTGGTATTTTCAAGTTGATGAAAATCTAAAAATTCGAGATAAGAAAGGCTATACACTTTTATCTCAATACATCTTCCGCTTAACTTTCCGGCAACGTCTTTAGATAATAAATTGGCATTGCTCCCTGTACAGTAAATATCTAACGATTTATCTAACAATAAAGAGCGTAACGCATCTTCAAAATCGGCAATTTCTTGAATTTCATCTATAAAAATTGATGTTTTTCCTTTTTTATTCGTAGCTATATAGTTGCTTAAATCTTGTGCATTTTTAATAAATGCGTATGATAAGTCTTCTTTATTAATATAAATAATAGTAGTTTTTTCATCCTTCTTTTGGATATATTCTATCAACTGAAAAAGGAGATAACTTTTTCCAACTCTTCGCTGTCCTGTAAATACCTTAATTACATTTTTACCTATAAAAGGTAATGTTAGATTAAGGTAGTTTAACCGATGTTGTAAATCAGATGGAATGAAAGTTTTCAATATAATTATACTTATAATTTATACAAAATTAGGTAAAATTATCATTATAATTATAACAATGTGAAGAATTTGTTATTATTGTAATTATAATTACAATAATATTATTTATATAATTACGCTACTAGGAATGTTTACTAATCGTTCTGCCAACCATTTGCTGTTAATCAACCCATCGTGTTGGCAGTTGGCAAACATCGGTAAATGTATCATTAATTCCCAAACTGGTCGGGTCATTACGCCATTGCTGTTACTAATTTCTAAAAATTCATCACGCTGTTGTCTATTTTCCAGTACGATACAATTAAGCCAATAGTTGACTTTAGTACTTTTAGGCTCTTTTATAAATTTAATATCTGTTTGACTAAAAAACTCAGCATAATGCTTAGCTAAATGTCTTTTGTTTTCAATAAACTTATCTAGCTGTTCCAATTGAGCTAATGCCAATGCTGCATTAATATTGGGCATTCGATAATTATAGCCTATGTGGTCATGCACAAATTCCCAACGGTGAGGCACCTTGGCTTGTGTAGTGAGGTGTTTTAATTGCTTGGCTAAAGCTTCATTATCGGTAATAATAGCTCCACCGCCTCCACAAGTTATGGTTTTATTTCCATTAAAACTAAACACTCCCATTTCACCAAAAGTTCCAGTATGTTGGTTTTGGTAATAACTCCCTATCGATTCTGCTGCATCTTCAATTAACGTAATGTTCCATTTTTTACAAATGGCAGCTATTTCATCAATTTTGCACGGAAATCCAAAAGTATGCATAGGCACACAAGCCGCTATTCTTTTTCCTGTAGTTTTATTGTAGGTAAAACCATCTGCTTTTAATTCGGTATGTTGTTCTAAAAATAATTTCAAACTTGTAGGCGACATCCCTAAGGTATCTTTATCCACATCAATAAAAACAGGTGTTGCGTTACAATAACTGATAGCATTGGCGGTGGCGATAAAAGATAATGCCTGAGTAATTACTTCATCTTTTGGTTTTACCCCTGCTACAAGCATAGCAATATGGAGAGCGTTGGTGCCATTTACACATGCAACCGCATACTTTGCTCCAGTGTATTCAGCTAATTTTAACTCAAATTCATCTACAAATTTACCAACTGAAGAAACAAAAGTAGAATCAATACATTCGTTCAGGTATTTTTTTTCATTTCCATTAAAACGGGGCTCATGTAAAGGAATAAACTCCTTGTTGGGAAATTGCGATTTGATAAATTGAATAACTTGCTGAAACATAAAATACTTATAAATTGATTTTCCAATAACCGTTTTTGGCAGATCCAACATATTCCACCCCATTAGATAATTTTAATTTTTCTATATCTCTCAATATTGTTCGCTTAGTTAAATTTAATTCTTCTGCTATTTTATCGGTTGTTATTTTAGGGTTGTTTTGCATTAAATTTAAAATTAAATCTAATCTATTTTTGGTGACATTTTTGGTGACATTTTTGGTGACATTTTCAGTGTTTTCATCAACATCTTGCTTTGAATAATGCAAATCAACCAAAAAACCTTTCGCCATTTCTTCAAAAGCAAATTCCATTGTTGGGTAAGCCTTAATTTCTTCTCTAATTCGCACAAAACCACTCCCATATTTTTCAATATCACCCGAAAGATAAAAAGCTTCTGCAATTAGTTTATTTCGTGTAAATGCCTGATAATTATCTTTTTTAAGTTGTTCAACATTCAAATTTCCATATAAATTTCCTGGGTTAAAAAAAGTGATTTTTTGGTCAAAAATTTTAATCTGAACATCAATTGAACTCATATAATCACGATGAATAATAGCATTTAATACTATTTCTCTTAATGCAGGTAAAGGATATTCAAAAATTTCAGTCCGTTGCGTAGTTTTTCCTGTTATTTCAAAAGCCACCTTAATTTGACCAATAATATAATTCATCATTTCTTCAACCACTTCAAACAAAGTGCTATTAAGCATTTTATCGTCAATAATCATCGAAGGCGTTTTAAAACGACCTATATGCACATTATAAGGAATATTTTCTTTTGCGAACAACAAATAAGCAGCATTGGTAATTTTATCATTTTCTATAAGCCTTAGTTTTTGAAGGCTTTCTTTCCAATCGGTAGGCAGTTGAAACCTACGAGATGCATTTACTTTAGCAATAAACCGATTGACTTTTTCAACATCTAAATCATTAATAGATTTATTAGGTACTAAATATGCATCCCACGAAAGTTGAAGCGAACTTAGGTTCATTTCTGAAATTTCTGACGGACTTAATTGATGGTTAGAGTTTTCTACACGCTTAAAATGCCTTCCCTTAAAAGAAAGCGGTTTAACAGGAAATTCTTGAACACGTAGCACTACTACTTTTTTATTTTGATGATTAATTACCTCGTAACTTGGTATTATAGAAGGTTGCGTTTTGTTTTTTATTTCATTTACCCATTTCTGTATTGTTTCTTTACCTATTTCAAGCGGTTGAACAACGCCTTTATCAGTAACCCCAATAACAACAGTTCCGCCATTTGTATTTGCAAAAGCAACCAAAGTTTCAATAACTGCATCATTGAACTTTTGTTTAAATTCAACCGTTTCCGATTCACCTTGGTTTAAAATTGATATGAATGCGTTGTTATTCAATTTCAGAAATTACACTACACATTATAGATGTCTGTTTTATATTGTGCTAAATTTTCTTTTATAGTAAACCAATTGATGGTTTCTTCTAATCCTTTATCTAACGTATAAGAAGGTTTCCAATTGGTTAATGATACTATTTTTGAATTATCTCCAAATAAACGCTCTACTTCACTTTTCTCTGGTCTTAATCTTTCTTCATCAGTAACTAACTTTGCTTGTGGATTAATTTTGTTAATCAGCTTTTGAGCTAAATCACCAATAGAAATTTCACTATTAGTAGCAATATTAATTTCTTGTCCGTTGGTTTGATCTGATTGAGCAATTTCTATAAAACCATTGGCTGTATCTTTCACAAACAATAAATCTCGTGTAGGGTGAACGGCTCCTAATTTTATATCTGTTTTACCACTTAGAAGTTGTGTAATAATAGTAGGAATTACAGCCCGGGCAGATTGTCTAGGTCCATACGTATTAAACGGACGCACAATGGTTACAGGCAAATCAAAACTACGGTAAAAAGATTCAGCCATAAAATCCGCACCAATTTTTGATGCCGAATAAGGCGATTGCCCTTGTTTAGTGTGTTTTTCATCGATTGGGACGTATAAAGCTGTTCCATAAACTTCTGAGGTAGATGTAACTAATAGTTTTTCAACACCTAAATCACGGCAAGCCTGCAAAACATTTAATGTTCCTTTAATGTTGGTATCCACATAACTATCGGGCGAATGATAACTGTAAGGAATAGCAATTAATGCTGCTAAATGAAAAACAACATCGCAACCTTTGATGGCAGTTCTAACTCCATTAGGGTCTCTAATGTCTCCTGTAAAAATTTCTATTTTATCTAATTTCTCTTTTGGAAAAGTATCTAACCAACCCCAAGAGTTAAAAGAATTATAGTAAACAAACGCTTTAACATTATATCCTTTATCAATTAATGTTTCTAATAAATGACTACCAATAAACCCATCTGCTCCCGTAACCAGTATTTTTTTATTAATTAAATTCATTT
>JAVVER010000088.1:0-14256 GCA_032251145.1 Vicingaceae bacterium
ATGGTACCTATGTATGGAAACTTAACTACAAAGACACCAATGGTAAAAAATTTCAGAAAATTGGTAAAGTAAATATTATAAAATAAATCCAAAAAAAATCCCCTTAACAATATTTCATAATAAAGGAGCGTTATTCTTTTCAACAAGTCTAACGAAACTCCTTTATTATGAAAGCATTAAAAAAAATGTGCCTTTATGGCACAGCAGCATTTCTGTGCCTAATTTTAAGCTCCTATCATCCACAAAAAAATTATTCTATTAGTAATAATGCTATTTCAATAGAAAATGCATTAAAGCATGATCTAATATCCTATGAAATAGTAAACAACGGCTCTCACAAAGGAGAATGTGTTACTATAAACTTGCAAAACAAAACCTCAAAAGCTTTAAACGTAACGATTGAACCCGGAAGAAACCTTGCTTCGGTTGATACTAATAAGCAAGATATTTTAATTGTTAAAGAAGCTCTTTTTGTCTTAGCTCCTATGGGAAATAGTACTAAAAACTTATTTGGATTTTGTTCTCAGGCTCATAAAAATTCCCCCAGTGATGGAGAAAAATACCTTGTTGGCGATATGAAAGATGCCAATATTATAAAACTTGCTGAACATTTAAACAAAAACAAATATCCTATTTCAGCTATGCAATATGCTGTATGGACATTAACTAATAACAGACCTGTAGCATCTATTTTTCATGAAGATAGAGATTCCATTGTTGGTTTACAAGAGTTTCTTTCTTACCACAAAAAGGAAGTTACCCCTTGGTATTCTATTGAATATATGCCCAACGATAGCACAGGAATGGTGTCTAACAAAGCAAAAACCATTTATGGAACGCTTAAAGCCGATTTGGAAAAAGGCAGGGTAATAAAAGTGGTAGTGTATGATTTGTATAATATTTCTCAAATCAGGAAAGACATTAAAGTACCTGAAAAAACAAAAGAGCACCCCATAGTTGTTGATGTAAGCGAACTGCCAAAAGGACGTTATAGAATCCTTTTTACCTCCTTAGCTGGACAGATAGATGAAAAATTTTTTTTGATATAAAAAAAGTGCCTGAAGATTTTTCTTCAGGCACTTTCAAAACAATTAATAATATTTATTAAATATCTATTTTAGCATACTTAGCATTGGCTTCAATAAATTCTCTTCTTGGTGGAACATCATCTCCCATTAACATAGAGAAAGTATGATCTGCCGAAGCAGCATTTTCAATGTTTATTTGTCTAAGTGTTCTAAACTCTGGATTCATAGTGGTGGACCATAATTGTTCAGCATTCATCTCTCCTAAACCTTTGTAACGTTGTATATGAACACTTCCTTCTTTACCTGCACCTTTAATTTCTTGTACAGCTGAGTCGCGTTCTTTATCGTTCCAACAATAGCGTTGTTCTTTACCTTTTTTAACTAAGTAAAGTGGAGGTGTAGCAATGTATATATAACCTTTTTCTATTAATTCAGGCATGTATCTAAAGAAGAAAGTTAAAATAAGCGTTTCAATGTGAGAACCATCAACATCGGCATCACACATAATAATTACTTTATGATAACGTAATTTTTCGATGTTCAATGCTCTTGCATCTTCCTCTGTACCTATTCTTACGCCTAAAGCGGTATAAATATTTTTAATCTCTTCATTATCTAAGATTTTGTGTTGCATGGCTTTTTCAACATTCAAAATTTTACCTCTAAGTGGCATAATGGCTTGAAAATGTCTGTCTCTTCCTTGTTTTGCTGTTCCGCCCGCAGAATCTCCCTCTACTAAATACAGTTCGCATATTGCAGGGTCTTTAGAGGCACAATCAGAAAGTTTTCCCGGTAAACCAGAACCTGACATTACATTTTTACGCTGAACCATTTCACGAGCTTTGGTAGCAGCATGACGAGCTGTAGCAGCTAAGATAACTTTTTGTACAATGGTTTTTGCATCAGCAGGATGTTCTTCTAAATAGTTGGTTAACATTTCTGTTACTGCCTGACTAACAGGAGCAGTAACTTCTCTATTTCCTAATTTTGTTTTCGTTTGCCCTTCAAATTGTGGTTCCTGAACTTTTACAGAAATAATGGCTGTTAATCCTTCTCTAAAGTCATCTCCCGATATTTCAAATTTTAATTTATCTAACATTCCAGAAGTTTCAGCATATTTTTTTAATGTTGCTGTTAATCCTCTTCTAAAACCAGATAAATGCGTACCCCCTTCGTGAGTATTAATGTTGTTCACATAAGCGTGAATATTTTCAGCATAAGAAGTATTATAAATCATAGCTACCTCAACAGGAATACCATTTTTTTCACCTTCCATGTGGATTACTTCACCAATTAACGGCTCGCGTGTTTCATCAATATACTTAACAAATTCTTTTAGTCCTTCTGTTGAATAAAATTCCTCAAAAACACTGTTTCCATCTTCGTCTTTTTCTCTGTGGTCGGTAATGGTTATTCTAACGCCTTTATTTAAGAATGAAAGTTCTCTCATTCTATCTTTTAAGGTTTCGTAGCTATATTCTGTATTTTCAAATATGGTTCCGTCTGGTTTAAAGGTTACTTCTGTTCCTCTAATATCGGTTGTTCCAACTTCTTTTACAGGATAAAGGGCTTTACCTTTTTGATATTCTTGTTCATAAACTTTTCCATCACGGTAAACGGTAGCTTTTAAATCGTCAGAAAGTGCATTTACAACAGAAACACCAACACCATGCAAACCACCAGAAACTTTATAAGAATCTTTATCGAATTTACCTCCAGCACCAATTTTGGTCATTACTACTTGCAAAGCAGAAACGCCTTCTTTTTTGTGCATATCAACAGGAATACCTCTACCATTATCTCTAACTCCAATAGAGTTATCTTCATTAATCCAAACTTGAATTTCATTACAATGGCCTCCCATTGCCTCATCAATAGAGTTATCTACTACTTCGTAAACTAAATGATGCAAACCTCTAACGCCTACATCACCAATATACATGGATGGACGCATTCTAACATGCTCCATTCCTTCCAATGCCTGAATACTATCGGCCGAATAATTTTTCTGTTTTTCTTCGCTCATATTTTATGTGTTTTTTAGGCTTTTTTTAAGCAAAACAAATATAAGCATTAACCAGAGCTATTAATGCCTATAAACGATTTAAATTGATGTTTTTTATTAACAATTCAATTAACAATTTCAGGCTGTACAAGGAATTCTTAAATCAATAAAGCTAAGTTGCCAAGAACCATTTATTTGTGAAAAATAAAAGGTATAATTATAGGTATTTACTACGGTAATTTTTATGGTTTCGCTAATAAATTGTATGGCTTGTACTTCTTTTTCATTCAAATTGGCATAATGCCAAATTTTGTTGTCTTTTAAGGGATTTATATTTTCCTGAAAACAACCTTGCTTATCGTAGCTATTTTTTTCACAAACTACTTTGGGCAACTTTTCTTTTATAGGAATTAGGCTCAACGAATCGAAAGGCAAATCAAAAAAACCTAGTTTAGTACCTGATGTTTGGTAATTTTCAATTTCGTAAACCTTACTTACTTGAGGCACAGCTCCCGAACTTTCAATAATATACAAGCCATAATCTTTATACAAAAGTTGGTTGAACGCTGCTGCATTTTTAGTTTCAATTGCTGTTACCAATTGCTGATAAAATTGCAAAAAGCTAGTTGTGTCAGCTTGTTTTTTGGCTACATCCGTTATTAATGTATCTGTTGTGTTGGCAACAGTATCTTGTTGTTGTTGTTGTTGAATATTATTATCACTTTGCGTTGTTTCTGAGCAGGCTACAAGTGCTAAAACAATAATGGCAACTATCAATTTAAAAAGTCTTATCATTTTCTATTAATCTACTTTTTAATAATTCAACAAACAAAAGCAACTATTGAGAGATAAGTTTTTAGGTTAATAAATAGCTTACTTAACATAAGCTGAGATAATAAAATTGTCGTAATTATTTCACTATAAAAACCTAAAATTGTAACCACTGCTATTACTTTATAAAAGAACAAATATACATAATAGCAGTATTACACAAAAATAGAGTAGTAAAAAAAGAATTGTATTTTTCTTCAATTGAAACTTCATCTAAAAAACAAATATAAAAAATTGCACTTGCAAATAATATGTGCTTTAATCTAATTTTTAATTTGATGAAGCCTTATAACCTGATTTTGAATATTATTTTAAAATTCAGATTTTAATAAAAGTTAACGGTTATATTTGTCGGTATAAATATAACATATAAGAAGTGAAAGAAACAGAGAGAAATTACTTACAATTATTAAAAGAAACATTAATTGATAAAGACAATGCAGAAAGATATCAATTAACTCCACTTGCTCCAGGGCAAGGATGGTTTTTAAAAAGAATGGCAATCAATTTTTTAATTAATACTTTATCTAAAAAGAATTTAATTATAACAGGAATTAATAAAAATGGGTTAAAACAAAGAGAAATAGGGTTGGGGTGGCCAATTAATGGCTACACAATGATAGGATTAAAAAGATTGAATAATATTCAGTTTTGTATTGAAGAGGTAATTAAAAACAAAGTAGAAGGAGATTTTATTGAAACAGGAGTTTGGAGAGGTGGAGCTTGTATTTTTGCCAAAGCTTTGTTTGAAATATATAATGAAAACAGGAAAGTATGGGTGGCAGATTCTTTTAAAGGATTGCCAAAACCAAATACTACTTTATACCCTGAAGACGAAGGGGATGATTTGTATTCTTTAGAACAATTAAGAATATCTAAAGAACAAGTAATGGATAATTTTAAACGATTTGATTTACTTGATGATAATGTTCAATTTTTGGAAGGTTGGTTTAAAGATACCTTGCCAACTGCTCCAATAGAAAAATTAGCTATTGTGAGATTAGATGGCGATATGTACGAATCTACAATGGATGGATTGGTAAATTTATATCACAAACTTTCTCCTGGTGGTTTTATTATTATAGATGATTATGGTGTTATTCCGACTTGTAAAAAAGCAGTACACGATTTTAGAGATAAAAATAATATTGTTGAGGAAGTTATAAACATTGACGGTTCTGGTTATTTTTGGCAAAAAAATTAGGTTAGACTATTGAACAAAACATACATTCATATTGGAATGCCTCGAACGGCAACTACTTTTTTTCAGCACAAAGTTTTTCCCGAACTTTCAGGCTATTCATATTATGGAACTGAAACTACTCATTATTCTGAAGTTTTCAATAAATTGCTTTATGCAGATGATAGTTTTTATGATAAAACCATTTTTGAAATCTTTTTAAATTCAACTAAACAAAACAACCTTATTTTATCTAATGAACTTTTCTGTGGTCAATCTACTTATTTCAATTTTGCTAATAGAACTACCATAGCCAATCGTTTGTACGAATTATTTCCAAAAGCTAACATTTTATTGGTATTGAGAAATCAGATTGATTTATTACAATCGCTTTATGCTATTAATGTACAGTGGAAAGAAACTAAAAAAATTGATGAGTTTATTTGGATGAATAATTCCGGTAAAACAAAACGAGATTCCGGAGGAGCAACCCCTACTTACTTTAATACCACCGAAGGATATGAATCTTTAGATGGTTACGATTACAATTTATTAATAAAAACATACAAAGAAAGGTTTGAAAATGTTACTGTATTGCTTTTTGAGGAATTTTTAACTTCCCCAACAAGTTTTACAGAAAAGTTAGCAGCTTTTTTTAATTTGGATAAAGAATTGGTAATTAAATTAATATCGGACAGTAATGCCATTAATGAAGGTGTGACTAAAGTTCAGGCAGAAAAACTGATAAAACTTAATCGTTTTTACGAATGGAGTGAAGCAACTGCTTTTAACAAAAAGATTTACAATAAGTTTAAAAGAAGTATTCTTCAGAATAACCGAAATGTTGATAAACCAAGGTTTTCGTCAGAGAAAACGGCAGAATTAAAAACCTACTTTAAACCTTTAAATACAAAATTAAATAACGATTACCCAGAACTTGGTTTATTAAACTATGCTGACAACTATTATTTGGAGGATTTAGCATAAAACCGATTAAACTGTTTTCCTCTTACTTATCCCAAACTCCTTTGGCCTTACCGTGTACAATTTTCCAGTATTGAATAGGCTGAAAAATAGCTCTGGGCAACATTCCTATTAATGTAGCTAAAATTACTCCCATGCTACCCATTTCTAAGTTTTTTGCAAAATAAATAGAAAGCGGAATGTTAAGAATGCTCACAAAAATAGCATGATACAAACTCAGTTGTATTTTGTTTACTCCTGCCAAAAAGTTAGAAAAAATCATGGTGGAAATACTGACAATTACCCAAATAGCCATTACAAGAGACAGATTAAATGGAATTATTACTCTATCTCCTATCCATAAATCAAAAGCATAATCAGCTACAAACAACATAAAAACAACTCCAACAGCAACCACTACCCATAATTTGGTTATTTTTAAGGTAGCTTGTTTTACCCAAGCCATGTCTTTTTTTACATAAGCTTCTGTATATGCTGACCAATAAGGAGCTGTAATAATCGTAAAAACCATGTTCATTATCCCAAAATATTTGTAGGCAATATTATAAACCGCTACTTCTTCATTTCCAACTACCTGAGCAATAATAATATTATCGGTAGCTGCCACTACAATAGCTGCAATTTGTGTAATAAAAAATCGGAAACCTAAGTTGAGTAATTCTTTAGATTTGCTAAAATCTATTGTATTAAATGATGGTCTGTAAATTTTGTATTTGCCACTAAAAACCCAAAAAGTAGCAATTAACGGAATTAATAAGTTGATGATGCTGAATGATGCTCCCAAATACAACAGCGAACCATCTGTAGTTTTTATAAGAATGAAAACTGCTGCAAGCGAAAACAGACTTCCCAACGTATTGATTAAGCTACTGACAACAGGCTTTTGGTCGGCAATAAAAATTACATTGATAAGTTTTACTACAAATTGAAAGCAAAACACGGTAAATACGATAAAAACTAATTGTTCTATTTCGTGAATATCATTGCTTGTGTTTAAAATTATTCCCCAATCTAAAAATTGATTAACAATAAAAAACACCACCAACATTGCCACTGCGATAATGGAAATAATAGCATAAGTAGTACTTACAAAAACTTTTGCTAATTGATGTTTTCCTTCCGCTTTTGCAGCTGCAAACTTATTTCGAAGTCCGTTGCCTAGCCCAATATCAAAAAAAATAAACCAGCCAATTACAGAAGAAAGCGTAAGCCAAATACCGTATTTAGTAGGATTTAAGTAATCAATGGTGAGAGGAACTAATAAAAGGCTGGTTAAAATACTAATGCCTTTTAAAGCAAATGAACCGAGAATGTTTTTTCTTGCCCGAACGGTTCTTTCATGACCAGAAAAAAATGTATTAAATAAATTTTGTATGTTCAACTTATTACGTTTTTTAATTTTTTTTTAAGCTATTTTGTATCAAATAAATTTAGTGAAATTGGTTCTAAAATTATCTATTATTTTGATTTGTTTAAGATATTCATAAACGTCTCGTTAGAGACTAAATATTGGTAGAAAGAATCGATGCAGCCTTTCAAAAGTGCCGTTAGGCACGAGATATTTATTCAATATTCAATTGGCTTAAATACGAATCTGTTGTCATGTTCTATTTCAAACGCATTTAAAAATTCTATGTATTCTTCGATAAATGTTTTTTTCTTATGGTGCTCCTCTTGTTTTTGTATATATTGTATTACCTGATGAACCTGTGATTTACTGTAAGAAAAAGCTCCATACCCCTCTTGCCATGAAAATTTATTATGAATGAATTTTTTTTCATTAATCCATTTTGATGAATCACCCTTTACCTGTTGCATCAAATCAGATATTGATTGTGTAGGTCTCATCCCAAAGAAAATATGTAGGTGGTCGGGCATACCATTTATAGCAAGAAGTTTATGATTATGATTTTGAATGATGCCTGTAATATATTTATACAATTCGTCTTTCCATTTTTTCCCAATAATGCAATTTCGGTTTTGTACTGTAAAAACTGCCTGAATATGAATCTGGGTATAAGTGTTTGCCATGATAATTTATATTTCGTCCCTAACGGGACTTATTTATAACTAAATAAAATATTCTACCAATGTTTTGTTCCTAACGGAACATGAGTAAATTACAAAGGAAAATAAATTATTTTAAATCACGATTTTTTAAATCTACGATTGAAAAATCCTTTCTTTTTATCTTCTTCATAATATCCGTAGCCATATCCGTAGCCATAACCATATCCGTAACCCAAACCAGAGAGTTTTACTGCATTAAATAAAATAGATGCATTGGTAACCTTTCCTGATTTGTACAACTCATTAATTTGTGAGATGTATTCTTTTTTGGTTACATTTTGTCGGACAACAAAAATGGTAGCATCGGCATAGTTAGAAAGCAATAAAGCATCTGTTACCAAACCAACAGGAGGCGAATCGATAATAATAGTGTCGTATTCTTTTTTAAGTTCCTCTATCAATTCATCCATTTTTTCACTCATAATTAATTCCGAAGGATTTGGCGGGACAGGACCTGATGGAATAAGATATAAGTTTTCGATAATCGTATCAACTGTAATATCATTTACCGTTTCAGCACCAATAAGATAAGAACTAACACCTTTATCATTGTCAATTTCAAAATCTCCTACAATTTTAGGTTTTCTTAAATCTAACCCAAGTAAAACGGTTTTTTTGCCTGACAAAGCAATAATGGTTGCTAAGTTCATGGATGAAAAAGTTTTTCCCTCGGAGCCAATAGATGAAGTTATAAGAATTACCTCCTTATCTTTATTAGGTAAAAAATATTTTAAATTAGTTCTGATGGTTCTGAAAGCTTCGGCAATTAATGATTTTGGCTTTTCGGAAACTACCAATGCAGAAGTATCTTTACTGTAACCAACAATGCCCAAAACTGGAATTTTAGTGAGTTTTTCAATAATTTTCTTATCTCTAACGGTATCGTTAAATTGTTCTATAATAAAAATTATTCCTGTAGGAATTAAAAACCCGAGTAAAAGAGCCAACGAATAACTTTTTTTAGGAATAGGTCTTATGGGATAAGGAGTAGAACGTGCTTCTTCAATAATTCTATTATCTGAAACTGATGCTGCCAAAGCAATTGAAGTTTCGGCTTCTTTTTGAAGCAAGTACAAATACAAACTTTCTTTTACACGGTATTCTCTCTCAATACCAACTAGCTCTCTCTCTGTTTTTGGGATAACTCCCATTTCGTTTTCCAAGGAATACATAGATGTTTTAAGATCTTTTTTAGAAGCATTTAAACCTGTTTTAATAGTCTCAATACTTTGAAGTAGGGTATTCCTTGTAAACTTAATTTTAGTATTGATGGCTTTTATGGCAGGCGTTTCTTCACTATAGGTTTGTTCTAATTTTTGTTTTTCAATTTCTAAATCTGTTATTTGGTTGATAAGTCTAACCAACAAAGGATCATTAATTCCTAAAGAAGATGGGGCAATGTTGCTTATGTTTTGATTTTCTTTAACATATTTATGTAAATAATCAATAAAGCTTAATTGAAGATTTATGTTAGAAATTTCATTGTCTTTAAGTTTTAACCGCTCCAAAATTTGTTGAGACTTGTTGCTTACATCAGAAATGCCTTTTTCAATTTTAAAGTTCTGACGTTGAATTTCTATAGTTTTTAAATCTTCAGCGATAGAAGTTAACTGTTCATTAATAAAATTAGCGGTACTACTGGCTATTTTATTTTTTTCTTTTATATCATGTTCTAAATAAACATTAATAAGCGTGTTTAAAAAATCTAAACCACGTTGGGGTACTACATCCTCTGTGCTTAACTGTATAACAGACGATTGTTTGTTTATTAACATTATGTTTAGCTTGGCTTGATAAAAATCTATGTTAGAATTTATATGATTAAATTTTATTCTAAAGTTCCTTTTTTCGTAATTAGGGTTATTAAATAACTCTTTATCAAAAGAGTTTCTTTTGTTTACGGCAATTATACCTATTGGAAGATGAATTTTTTCGCCAAACAGATGCGTTTTTTTGTATTCTTCCTTAGTTTGTTCTATTTCGTAATAAAGTTCAAAAGAGTTTTCATCTATAATAGTAATAAAACAATAATTATTATAAGCATAAAAATTAAGCGAATCGTAAGTTATTTTAAATGGAGATGAAGTATAAACTTCAGATTTTTTAACATTTCCAACTAAGAAATAAAGCACATCTAACTCTAAACGTTCTATAGCTTCACGCAATAATTGTCGGGAGCGGAAAATTTCAATTTCATTTTCAATGTTTTTACTTACACTATAAACATTTAAATCCTTTAACAACTCTTCTGTACCAATAGAGGTGCTTTTGTCATCTTTTATTAATACTTTAGCAGAAACATTATAAACTGGTTTTGTAAACCAATTATAAAAATAAGCCATACCAAGTGCTAAAGTAATTGCAAGAGCATAAACATACCAATATTTTAAATAAGTAAAAACAAACTGTTTTATATTAAAATCATCTTCAGGGTCTCCTAAATAAGCACTAGTATGTTGGTTGTTTTCACTCATGGTTTATACATACTCAAATCATTCAGCTTTCCGAATTTTTGACATACTCTTTTTGCCGTTACCTGCGTTAAAATTTTAAACCGTAGCTACGACTATGCTTTAAAATTTTGCCTTGTTACCAACAAAAATAGTTTACTCAAATCACCCGAAAAGCTGAATGATTTGAGTATAGCAAAAATACAATTTTGAAATTACTAAATACTATCATTGTTTTATTTGTTCAACTACCACAATTTCTACCCTAATATTCTTCATGGCTTCTTTCATATTTTTAGGTTTTTCAACTATCATTTTATCGCCACCATAACCTTTTGCAGTCATCTGATTAGGATTTACTCCGTTTTCTTCCAAGTAATTTTTTACTTTTTCTGCTCTTAGTTGCGACAGCTCTTTAGCTGTTCCGCTGAAATTCCATTCGCCATCAAGATGAGCAAACCTTCTATCTTTTTTAATTCTTCTATTACCATTGGTATGTCCTTGTATTTCTATAGTAATATTGTTGTTCTCTCTTAAAAACTGTTTAATTTTTTCCAATTCAGCTTTCGATTTATCTTTTAAAACAGGTGTGTTAGGTTGGAAATAAATGTTGTGTGAAACAATTTTTTCGCCAACTGCTATGGGGTTTAACAGCAAAATCAGATTAGTATCGTGCTTAATAACAAAATTTTCTTGGAATGGTTTATACCCTAATTTATCTACCTTAACCATAACCTGATGTTCTTGATTTTGTGCAGTTATACTAAAACCATGTTCGGGGTGATTAAGCAAGGAAAAACTACTGTCGGACAATACAAATTGCACATCTACAGCTATGGGCAGCTTTGTTTTAGCATTAATTATACTTCCTAAAATTGTTATAGAAGTTTGCTCACTTACAGCATCATTTTTAATGGGTTGGAGTTTATTTGGTGTATGCTTTAAGGTAATGTTAGATTGACTTTTGTCCCAATTTAAGCTATTTACCCACCTTGGCACAATAGGACTTAATTCATATTTTTTAATTTCCTCAGCAATTTCTTCTACGCAAGTATTTTGAATAGCAGAATAATGTTTACTATGAAAAATAGAACTGAACTCTATTTGATGTCCGCAACCTTTTCCAGAAATATGCAATACACTAATATAATAGCTAAATTCTGGTTGTACTTTAAAAACAGAACCGCTTTTTGGCTTCACTTTTTGCTTCATTAAATCATTGCAAAAGTTTTTGCCTTTATATTCGTAATACATTACTTCATATTCATCGTCTCTATCATATTTTCGGAGAGTGTACATTATATCTTCTGGTCCGTCAACGGTAAGTTTATACCAAAAGGTATAGGCATCATCTTCTTGATAGTAAATAGTTTCCAGAGAGTCTTCCACAAAATAAAGAGCATCTGGTCCATCTCCAATCTTAATATCAGCATTTTCCTTATCCTCGTAAACTGATAGTTTTACTTCTTGAGGATTCGTACAATCGGGTAGTTGTTCTTGTCCTTTAACAGAAAAAACAAATGAAAAAATAACAATTAAAGCTGAAAAATACTTCATTTAAACGAAAATTAATAATGAACTAAATTAAGCATGGTAATAACTTACAAAACTAATGTAGCAATGGAGTTGTTAACGCTAAACTGTTCATTATACGGTAACAAATAATGTAGAAAAAACAAGATTAAAAGTGTATAGTATTTATAAATTTGTATATTTGTTTGTTATTCACCTTATGAATTAAATACAAGTATGCAACATTTGAGTAAATTTTTTATAGCAATATCATTACTTATAATAACTTTTTTTTCATCTTGTGGAGATGAAGATAGAAAAGGATGTACCGACCTAGAAGCTACCAACTACAACGTGTTGGCTAAAGAGGATGATGGAACTTGTACTTATTTAGATTCGTCATTTACTATTTATTCCAATAATGCGTTAGGCTATTGGGGAAATCCTGCTACAGGCTCATTTAGCATTGGAGCTTGTATGACTAATGAATACAACATTTTTATGAATCCGGATACTACCATTGTGCCTGCAGATACTATAATAGATAATAATGTAACACCACCTGATACTACTTATGTTCCTGCTGACACTACAATTACAGGTAGTACTTATTTATTAGTTAACTCAGATGCTATGGGAAATTATGCATTAGTAATTAAACTACTAAACCAACGTAGTGCGTTAGAATTTAAAAAAGGTTATTTAAAATTTGATGCTATGCTCCATCCAGACGCGTATAATACAGGGTTTAACGATTTTGGTTTGATGATTCATGGTAATCAAGCAAATCCTGGAGGAGTTTATTGTGAAGGATACAGACATAGTGCCCCATTAAACGTGTTTACATCTGCATTAGATACTACTTCTTTTCAGCAAATTACAATTTCGTTAGAAGAGTTTGATAAACGTTATATGCAAATGATAAATGTTGTTTTTGCTGTTAAAGGTGAAAACGCTCCTGCCAACACTAACTTACTAATATTGAACAATATTAGATGGGTTACGAATTTAGAGCAGTAAATAGTAACACCTTGTGGTATAATTACAATAAAATAGATGTGCTAAGTTATTCGGATTATTATCCCGGCGGGTTTCCGCTACCAAGGAGACACACCGTGCAAACCAGTAGTGATTATGATGCTAATGGAAACAGGGTGTACCGATATGGAATACAAGGTTGGGAGAAAGATTTTGAGATTACTGGGGTAACAGGTAGCCATTATACCACTTATTTTAGAGAGCATGATACTCGATTATTAAGAACTTGGAGTAGAGATCCTAAAGGGCAATACGCTTCACCTTATGTTATGTTGGGTAATAATCCACTTAATGGAATTGATCCTGATGGAGCATGGTTTTGGGAGAAAAAGAATGTAAGACAAGCAAGAAAATTTGCTAGGCAAACAGGTGGTGAATTTGAGAAATGGAAGGATAATGGGGATACTTATGCTAGTGTAACATTTAAAAAATCTGAAGAAGGAACTGGTAGTACTAGTTCTGATGGGTCTGAAGTGACTTTTGACAATTTTAGAGTTGGAACATATGTCTTTAGGAAAGGTCAAGATAGAAGTGATTTGTTAGAAAAACACGGTGTTGGTTTTTATGAAACGGTAAGTACTCAAAAAAGTGGTTTAGACTTTGTGTATTGGCAAACAATGAAACAAGGAGAAGCGTGGGCTCAAGGTTGGGGTGAGTATAATCGTAATGGGCAAGCTCCTTCTGGTGTAAAAGCTCTTGCAGGTTTAAATCCTCTTGTAGCAGCAACGGATGCTGCTCTAATTTTTGGAGCAGGAGAGGATATTTTCGGAGAAAAACCAACTACGACTGATAAGGTAATGGCAGGTATTGGAGTTATACCATTGGTAAAGGGTGGTCAAACTATAACTAAAGCAGTACTTAAAACTAAAAAAGCAGGAGAAATAGTCGAAGATATTATTTCAGGTTCAGGTTTTATATATGATACAGAAGTTATTCAAAATATGTTAGAAAATGATTCTGATGAACCTAAGAAATAATAAAAGTTTAATAATAATATTAGCATTGTTTATTTTTGGATGTAATTCAAGTAGTATCGATAAAAATGCTGAAATAATTTTTGATGATATAGAAGAGGAGTGCTTTAATAATTTAGAGAAGCTGTACCCCAACTGTCCTTAGTCTGAAGCCAAGCAATGAGCGTAAGGGACTAAGGACTAA
>JAVVER010000089.1:0-14238 GCA_032251145.1 Vicingaceae bacterium
CATCAACAATTTAAAAGTTCTTATCACTTAATAATTAATAATGCACAACGGGTATTATTTATTATATTATACAACCAGGATTTAAAGGAATTAATCATAAAGAATATAAAAAAAATGGATTTAATGAATTTTTAAAACCTTATTATTTCAGATTTAATAGTGGTTGGTAGTGAATCTTTATAAACATCAGAAACTTCCAAAATAATCATCTTCCTATGGAGAAAGTTTCT
Source organism: Vicingaceae bacterium (assembly GCA_032251145.1). GTDB lineage: Bacteria > Bacteroidota > Bacteroidia > Flavobacteriales_E > Vicingaceae > BRH-c54. The sequence goes on from JAVVER010000089.1 coordinate 231, forward strand.
ACTCATAGTCGTTTCAATTAGGAAAAAAAACAGATTGATGTTGTATAAAAAGAAGTGTAATTTTGAAACTTCATTTTACACATTACTTACTATTCAATAAATGAGCAAACCCCTAAGTAAAGAAAAAACAGCCAAAACACATATTTTAATTAAAGGAGCAAGAGTTAACAACCTTAAGAATATTGATGTTGCCATCACTCGAAACAAATTTACAGTTATTACGGGTGTTTCTGGTTCTGGAAAGTCTTCTTTAGCTTTCGATACGCTTTTTGCTGAGGGTCAGCGTAGATATGTAGAAAGTCTTTCGGCTTATGCTCGTCAGTTTTTAGGAAAACTAGAAAAACCCGCAGTAGATTACATTCATGGAATTGCCCCTGCCATTGCCATAGAACAAAAAGTAAACACGGTAAACAAACGCTCAACCGTTGGTACTTCTACCGAAATTTACGATTACCTAAAGTTGCTTTATGCCAGAATTGGTAAGACCTTCTCCCCTGTTTCGGGTAAAGAAGTAAAAAAACATACCTTAAAAGATGTGGTAAATTTTATTACCCAACAAGCTGAAGGTGAAAAAATAATTCTGCTTTCTAAAATTGAATTTAAAGACAAAAAAAATACCGATAAAACACTTTCTTCCTTATTACAAAGAGGTTTTTCAAGGATTTGGCTCAACAACGAAATGCTAAGAATTGATAAAACTCAAGAAATAAAAATAGATACCAATAATACTTATTTAATAATAGACCGTTTTGTTGCTTCCGCAGATGATGAGGAACAACTTAGCAGAATTTACGATAGTGTTGAAACTGCTTTTTTTGAAGGCAAACACCAATGTCAGGTGCTTACGTACAAAAATGAACAACCTGTTATTACCCATTTTAGCAACAAGTTTGAAATGGACGGAATTCTCTTTGAAGAGCCTTCTGTCCACTTTTTTAGTTTCAATAACCCATTTGGTGCGTGTAAAAAATGTGAAGGTTACGGAAGCATTATTGGGATTGATGAAAATTTAGTTATTCCTGATGGTAGTTTGTCTGTTTACCAAGACGCTGTTGTTTGCTGGAAAGGTGAAAAAATGCAGCAATGGAAAGAACATTTTATTTTAAATGCCACTAAAGAAAAATTTCCCATCCACAAACCTTATGATGAGCTTACTCCTGAACAAAAAGATGTTTTATGGAATGGAAGCCCCTATTTTGAAGGAATTAACGATTTTTTTAAGATGGTGGAAAGCAACAGCTACAAAATTCAATACCGTGTTTTGTTGGCAAGATACAGAGGAAAAACTAGTTGTCCCGATTGCAAAGGAACTCGTTTAAGAAAAGACGCCAACTATGTAAAAATTAATAAAACCGCTATTGCAGAATTGGTGTTGATGCCTATAGATCAATTATCCATTTTTTTCAAAAAATTAAAGCTGTCGGAAAGTGATATTACTATTTCTAAACGATTGTTGATAGAAATTAATAATAGATTAAGTTATTTAGAGCATGTAGGCTTAGGTTATTTAACATTAAATCGTTTATCATCAACGCTTTCAGGTGGCGAATCACAACGAATAAATTTAGCCACTTCTTTAGGAAGTAGCTTGGTGGGCTCTATGTATATTTTAGATGAACCTAGTATTGGTTTGCACTCTAAAGATACAGAACAACTTATTGGCGTGCTTAAACAATTACAACAATTGGGCAACTCAGTAATTTTAGTAGAGCACGATGAAGATATTATGAGAGCTGCCGATGAAATTATTGATATTGGTCCGGAAGCTGGAACATTGGGAGGCAATGTAGTTTTTAGCGGAAATTTTAATGAATTACTAAAAAAAGACAACACCTTAACAGCCAATTACCTTAATAAAACTCTTGAAATTCCTGTTCCTGAAAAACGCAGAAAATGGAAAAACAAAATTGTGGTAGAAGGAGCTAAAGAAAATAACCTTAAGAACATCACTACCGCTTTTCCGTTGGGCGTTATTACTGCTGTAACTGGAGTTAGCGGCTCAGGTAAATCTACCTTGATAAAAAACTGCTTGTTACCTCAGTTAAACCGATATCTAAACGGCTATTCCAATAAAAACACAAAAATAAAAGGCATTTCAGGTGATGTTAATTTAATTAATGCTGTGGAATATGTCAACCAAAATCCTATTGGAAAATCTTCTCGCTCCAACCCTGTTACTTACATAAAAGCGTATGATGAAATAAGAAATTTATTTGCTAATCATTCATTATCTAAAAATAGAGGGTATAAACCAGCACATTTTTCTTTTAATGTTGATGGCGGAAGATGTGAAACTTGTAAAGGCGAAGGAGAAATTACAGTAGAAATGCAGTTTATGGCAGACATCCATCTAAAATGTAATGAATGCAAAGGAAAACGTTTTAAACAAGAATTGTTAGATGTAAAAATTGGCGATAAACACATTAGTAATATCCTTGATTTAACCATAGATGAAGGCATTGCTTTTTTTGAGCAACTCCCTAAAGATCAAGGAAAAAAAATTGCAGAAAAACTTAGTCCCTTACAAGAAGTTGGATTGGGTTATGTACATTTAGGACAATCTTCTAATACCCTTAGCGGTGGAGAAGCTCAACGGGTAAAATTGGCTGGATTTCTAAGCAAAAAAAACAGTAAAGAAAAACTACTTTTTATTTTTGATGAACCTACAACAGGTTTGCATTTTCATGATATTAATAAATTAGTAAAATCTTTTAACGGACTTATTGCTCAAGGACATACCATTATTGTAATTGAACATAATTTAGATGTTGTAAAATGTGCCGATTGGGTAATAGATTTAGGTCCAGGAGGTGGCGAACATGGCGGTAAACTTGTTTTTGAAGGAACTCCTGAGGATATGATAAAAGCAAAAACATCGGTAACAGGAAAGTATCTTAAAGAAAAACTGAGTTAAGTAATCCTACCAAATTGTTAAAAACTATTAAATTGTGTATAAATTAGACGGCTTAAAAATGTTCAACATAAAAAGATTGTTGACTTTTGTTTTTAACTAACTATAAACTAAAACGCTTACATGAAACGACTATAAGTAAAAATTTTTCATACAGGAAAATGATTATTTTGGGAAACGCTAGTTCGCGAATACATTAATAAAATAATATATTTGCGATGAGCAGTTACATGTAACCTATAAAAAAAATAAGTATAAACGCATGAAAGCTTCTGATTTATTTATAAAAGCACTCGAAAACGAAGGTGTACAATACATTTTTGGTGTTCCGGGTGAAGAAAACTTAGATTTTCTTAACTCCTTAAAAAATTCAACTATTCAACTTATAATCACCCGACATGAACAAGGAGCGGGTTTTATGGCAGCAACTTATGGTAGGTTAACAGGCAAACCCGGTGTTTGCATTGCTACCTTAGGGCCTGGAGCAACTAACTTTGTTACTCCTGCAGCTTATGCTCAACTTGGAGGAATGCCTATGTTTATGATTACTGGTCAGAAGCCCATAAAAAAAAGTAAGCAAGGCAGATTTCAAATTGTTGATATTGTTGATCTAATGCGACCTATCACTAAATTTACCAAACAAATTGTTAATGCCAATAATATTGCTCCTTTGGTAAGAGAATGCTTTCGTTTGGCAACAGAAGAACGCCCAGGAGCAGTTCATTTAGAATTACCCGAAGATATTGCTGGTGAGGATGTTACTAATCAGACTTTTGAAGTTTCTGATTATAGAATCCCTACTGCTGATGAAAAAGTAATTCAGCAAGCTGTAGAAATGATAGAAAAAGCTAAAATGCCGCTATTATTAATTGGTGCGGGGGCTAACAGAAAAAACACAAGTAAAGCCCTTACCAATTTTGTTGAAAGAACAGGCATGCCTTTTTTCAATACACAAATGGGTAAAGGGGTTGTTGACGAAAGGCATAAATTTTATTTAGGTACAGCAGCTCTTTCTGATAATGATTTCTTGCACTGTGCTATCAACAGAGCCGATTTAATCATTAATGTTGGTCATGATGTTATTGAAAAACCACCATTCTTTATGGAACATGGCGGCACAAAAGTGATTCATATCAATTACTTCCCAGCTCAAGTAGATGCTGTTTATTTTCCTCAACTAAATGTGGTTGGAGATATTGACGACTCAATTCAACAAATGACCAACTCGATTACCAATTCACCTAATTGGGATTTTTCTTATTATGAAAGAATAACCAATGAAGTAGAAATGCACTTATCTAAATATGCTCAGGATAAACGTTTTCCTGTTTTGCCTCAGCGTTTGGTAAATGTAATGAGAAAGCTTATTCCTGATGATGGAATTGTATCGCTTGATAATGGAATTTATAAAATTTGGTTTGCCAGAAACTACAAATGCTACCAAAGAAATACACTTTTATTAGATAATGCCTTAGCTACTATGGGAGCAGGATTACCTGCAGCCATGATGGCTAAAATGATTTATCCCGAAAGAAAAGTGGTAGCTGTTTGTGGTGATGGTGGTTTTATGATGAACTCTCAGGAAATGGAAACGGCAGTACGTTTAAAATTAAACTTAGTAGTTATCATTTTAAATGATAATGCTTATGGAATGATTAAATGGAAACAAGAAGGAATGGGCTTTGAAAGTTATGGTCTTGATTATGCCAACCCAGATTTTGTGAAATATGCAGAAAGCTACGGAGCAATAGGACACCGACCTACCAACGATGAGGAAATTGTTACTACCATTGAAAAATGCTTAAATAGCGAGGGCGTACATCTTATTGATTTAGCGGTAGATTATTCCTTAAATCACTCTATATTAAATGTAATCTTAAAAGAAAAAACGTGTATTTTATAAAATTCACAATTCGAGATTAGAGATTTGAAATTAACAATTAACAATTAACAAATAACTATGTTACAAGTAATATCTCCTTATAATTTAAAATTAATAAAAGAAATTCCTGTAATAGGAAAAGATGAAGTAGAAAAACAATTACAAACTGCTTATGCCTTATTTGAAGACCAGACTAATTGGTTACCAGCACATCAGCGAATTGCCATTTTAGAAAAGACTGCAGAAATAATGAAAGGTCGTGTAGAAGAATTGACCAAAATTGCAGCACAAGAAGGCGGAAAACCTTATATAGATTCTAAAGTTGAAGTACTTAGAGCCATTAACGGAGTAAAATTAGCAGCCGAACATATTGCTCAGATAAAAGGCGAAGAAATTCCTATGGGATTAACTCAAGCTTCTGTAAACAGAATGGCTTTTGTAAGCAGAGAGCCTATAGGTGTTGTTGCTTCTGTAAGTGCTTTTAATCATCCTTTAAACTTAACCATCCACCAAACCGTAACAGCTTTTGCAGCAGGTTGCCCGGTAATTATTAAACCTGCCTCCACTACTCCACTTTCTTGTTTAAATTTTATTGAAATTTTAAAAGAAGCAGGAATGCCAGAAGGTTGGTGTCAAGCTGCAGTTTGCGATAGAGAAGCTGCAACTTATTTAGTTACCGATAAAAGAATAAATTACTTTTCTTTCATCGGCTCGGCAAGTGTGGGCTGGAGTTTAAAATCTAAACTTGCTCCAGGAACAAGATGTGCGTTAGAACATGGCGGTGTTGCACCTGTTATTGTTGAACCAGATGCTGATTTAACAGAATTAATTCCTGCTTTAGCAAAAGGTGGCTTTTATCATGCCGGACAAGTATGTGTTTCTGTTCAAAAAGTATTTGTACACGAATCTATTTGTGAAAATGTAGCTCAACTATTAGCTGCCGAAGCTAAAAAACTAATTGTTGGAGATCCTTTAGATGAAAAAACAGAAGTTGGTCCGTTAATTACACCTCAGGAAAATGACAGGGTTGAAACTTGGGTAAACGAAGCTATTGAAAAAGGAGCTAAAGTACTTTGTGGTGGTAAAAAGATTTCTGAAACATGCTTTGAACCAACGGTTTTACTAAACCCACCTGCTGATGCAAAAGTTTCTACCGATGAAATTTTTGGTCCTGTTGTTTGTGTTTACAGTTATACCAACAGATTAGAAGCTATAAAAATTGCCAACAGTTTAGATGTTCATTTTCAGGCAGCAGTATTTACCAAAAATATAGATATAGCTTTAGATACGGTTAAAAAATTAAATGCTACAGCAGTAATGGTTAACGATCATACCGCTTTTAGAGTAGATTGGATGCCTTTTGGTGGTAGAGATGCTTCTGGAATAGGCATGGGTGGAATCCCTTATTCTATACATGAAATGACTAGAGAAAAATTAATGGTTTTAAAAAGCAATTTACTTTAATTAAGCTCGTTTCATAAAATGTTTATTATTTTTGAAAACAGAAATTAAACACAACTAACCATGAACCATTTATCAACTTTTAAATATATACTTTTTGTTGTTTCTCTAGTTTTCTCATCTATTATTTTAGCTCAAGATACTTATGTTTATGGAGATACACAAACAAATATTAGCGGACAACAAAACAAAGGTTTTAGTTGGGATAAAGTAACACTTGGAGGAAATATTGGAGCTACCTTTGGAGATATTACATATTTTGAAATTGCCCCTATTGCTGGCTATTATTTTACAAATAATATTATTGGAGGTGTTGGGGTTAACTACATTTATTATAATGATAAAATTTATAACTTTAAAACAAGTATTTATGGAGGAAGAGTTTTTGGACAGTATTTAGTAGATTTTGCACCTTTAATAGCTCATGTAGAAGCAGAGTTAATAAACATTGAAAAATTTAACCGTGAACGATTAAATATTTACAACTTTTATGTTGGTGGAGGTTTGCGACAAAGTTTAGGGGGAAACTCTTATCTTTTTTTAATGGTACTTTGGAACTTAAACGAAACGCAAGAATCCTTTTTTTTGCAACCAAACCCAATTTATAGATTTGGTATTGCTGTAGGGTTGTAATTAATTTTTTAATGAAATTAATTTACCAAATAGCCATTTCTTCATACACAACTCTTATTAGAGTTGCTTCACTATTCAATCATAAAGCTAAATTATGGCTTAACGGTAGAAAAAACAGTTTTCCTTATTTAATAACACACCTTAATAAAAAAGATGATATCATTTGGTTCCATTGCGCTAGTTTAGGAGAGTTTGAACAAGGCAAACCACTAATGGAAAAAATAAAAAAGCTTCATCCAAACTACAAATTACTTGTTACTTTTTTTTCTCCATCAGGATATGAATACCGCAAGGATAACGAATTAATTGATTTTGTTTGTTATTTACCTGTTGACAATAATAAAAATGCAAAAAAATTTATTGCCTTAGTAAAGCCTAAACAAGCCTATTTTGTTAAGTATGAATTTTGGTATTATTATTTAGCTACTTTACATCATCAACACATTCCAACATACCTAATTTCTGGAGTTTTTAGAGCTAACCAACCTTTTTTTAAATGGTACGGTAGTTTTAACAGAAAAATGCTTTCTTTTTTTACTCACTTTTTTATACAAAACAAAGCTTCGGTAGATTTATTAAATAGCATCGGTTTTAATAACATTACACAAAGTGGCGATACTCGTATAGATAGAGTTTATGAAAATTCACTATCACCAATTTCGTTGCCAATAATAGAAAAATTCACCAATAAAAAAACTACTATAATTTTAGGTAGCTCGTGGGAAAAAGAAGAGGAAATTATAAGTACTTATATTCAAACTACCGATAAGGAGTTTAATTATATTATAGCTCCACATGACGTAAGTAAACCACACATTGACAACTTAATAGCTACACTTAATACTAAACATTTACTCTATTCAGATGCTAACCAAAGAAATGTAATTCAACATAATATTTTAATAATAGACAATATTGGCATCTTAGCCAATTGCTACCAATACACTGATATTGCTTTAATTGGAGGTGGTTTTTCGGGTTCTTTACACAATATTTTGGAACCCGCAAGTTTTGGCAATGCCGTTTTATTTGGTGAAAAACATCATAAATTTCATGAGGCACAAGAACTTATTGATAATTATGCTGCTTTTTCTATTGGAAGTTTAGATGATTTTATAGCTATAATCAACCATTTATTGCTAAAAGAAAACCTTCAAGATACTAAGAATGCTGCCTCAAAATATATTGTAAATGGTGTAGGAGCTACAGACAAAATTTGGGAAGTAGTAAAAAATAATTTTAAGAATACCTAATCTACCTCTAAATGGGTGTAGTAATGGTTTATTTTACTGCTTAGTTTTCTAAAATAATCTTCTTCGAGCCACTTTAAATAATTCTCGGTGCTTTTGCAAATATTGTAAGAATACAATCTAATTCTGTAAGCTATGTCGTCTTTTAAAAGTTTGGATAAATTACGAGCATCCATAATGTCATCACTATTTTCTGTACACATATTTAAATGCTGTTTTAAAGATTTATCCAACACTACTTTTGGTTTCTGACCTTTTTTTAATGTCTCTTGATAAGCTGCATCAACATCAAAATCAATGTTTTCAGAGTTTTTAAATAGTGCTCTTACCTCTTCTGGCATTTTGTACTTGAATTTCTTTTCTATATCTTCATCTGAAAAAATATTACTTAAAAAGAAATCCGGGTTTCTAAATATTTCATGCCAATCAATTGCACTATCCCACGGACCAAAACGTGCTACATTATTTCCTAAATCTATAACGGTAAAATCTTTTTTATCGGGTAAAATTCTAGAACCTCTCCCTATCATTTGATGATAAAGCGTAAGCGAACGAGTTGCTCTGTTTAGAATTATCGTCTCCACGGTTGGTTCATCAAAGCCTGTTGTTAAAATTCCCACAGAAGTTAATATAGCATCGGGAGTTTCTTTAAACCATTGTAAAATATCTCTTCGCTCCTCCCCTGTATTAGTATTATCTAAATGCCTAATGTTTAATCCAACTTTTTTAAAGGTATCAAAAACATTTAACGAGGTGTTTATTCCGTTATTAAAAATCAATGTTTTTTTTCCTGAAGATCTTTCATAATAAGCTCTTAACAGCTTTTCTAACATTGGGAAATCTCCATAAAGTAATTCTGAAGATTTAACCGTGTAATCACCATTTGCTCCAATTTTTAATACTCCTAAACCAACATCATAGCAATAAGTGGTTGCTTTTGCCAAAAAACCTTTTTCAATTAATGAGGGAATAGAATCTCCAACAATCAGTTCCTTGTAGTTTTGAAACATGGGCAAATTAATATTAGAGCTTAATGGTGTAGCGGTAACACCTAACACAGTACAATCTGTAAAGTGTTTAAACATTTTACGAAAAGAATTATAATGAGCCTCATCAACTATAACCAAACCGATGTTATCAATTTCTATGGCTTCATCTCTAAATCTGTTGTTTAGGGTTTCTACCATGGCTACAAAACAATCAAAATCATCTTCATCAGGAAGTGATTTAACATTACTGTCAATAATTTTACACCTTACATTAAACTCTTCTAACATTTTAGAAGTCTGGTTGCAAAGCTCAATACGGTGAGTAAGTACCACCACTTTTTTACCTGTAGATTGTATAAATCTTTTGGCTATTTCTGTAAATATTACAGTTTTCCCACCTCCAGTTGGAAGTTGGTAAAGTAAATTATGATTAGAAGGGTTTTTAGCTAAACTTGCAAATATTTTTTCTATCGCATCATGTTGATAGTCATATAGTTTCTTACCTGTAGTTCGTTCTAGTTGATCCGTTTCAATAAAAGCCATAAATATTTAATGCCGTTAACAGTGGGTTGCAAAGTTACGAAAATGATTTGATTCTACTTAAACTTACTTTCACTCAGTTGCAAATACTACAAGCCATCAAGTAAAGCGGTTAAGTTTGGGTCTGTAATAGCAGATAGACTAACTTCTAACGTAGTGTTTGCACTTATTGTCATGGTATTGTAATAATGGAAAAGATTTCCTCCTCCATCAACGGCAATCATTACTATGTCAACTGTTGTACCAGTTGGAATTAATCCTGAAGTCATGTTATAAACTTGCATTACAGATTTAGTTGTAGGAAAGTAAATAAAAATACCAACATTCTCTAGGTAATCTGTACTCGATGTAAATGAAATTGTATTTCCTGAACCATTGTTGGCTAACTTACCACAATTTAACCATCCTAACCTTGCAATTAATGCTTCATATCCGTAAGGAATAATATTAAATGTAGGACTAACAGAAGTTGTTACTCCCAAGCTAGCAGGATTATCCGTCCAATCGAAAAAACTTCCTGTATCAAAACCATAGAAAGCATTCATATTATTTTTTGGAGCTCCATTTGGCATTTGTACTCCATAAGCACAACCAGGACGAAGTATTAAATCCTGATTATTTTTGGTTGCTCTAACTCTTATTTCTCCATCTGTTTCTAAAATATTTCCCGCAGCAACTGTAGGCATTTGCCAATACATCATATCTTTTGGTGTATAAAGTTCAACCAATTTAACAGAAAATGGATAATGAACAGAATCTCCATTTGGAAACATTAAGCAATCTTTACCTGCTAATAATTTTGTGCCTTGGTTTCCTACAATAGTATCGTTAGAAGGTCCGTTAATGATGAACTCCTGTTCTTGCTGTTTTTTCATATCTAAATAGCTATTAACAGGTTCGTACTCATTTTTAGATTTTTCAATTCTATCTTTTTTACAAGCATTAAGAGAAATAATAAAAATTCCTACTATCGATAATATTCCAATTTTTGTTTTCATATAAATGATTTATTTAATGATAAGCTGGACATAAGGTTGTCCCTCTTTTTCTTTTACCTCCATTTCCTGATGATGAATTACATCCAAAAATATATAAAAGTCCTAATCTTAAATGTGTTTCCTGAAATTTAAAATTATACCTATACTCTAAGAACGGACGAAGACACCTATTGGTTGTAATTCCTGCTCCAACTTCTGCATTCCAATTAGAAGCTTGAGCACCTTCTAATGTAGATTCTTCGTGATTTGCCCATAAATTATAAGCTCCATGTGCTAGTAAATAAAAATTAAAAGTGTTTCCTCTAATAATTTTTTGTTCTAAACCCAATCCAAAATAATATTCATTAATTTTATTGAACCCTGGATAATAAGCTACCTGAGGAACAATACTTAAACTACTGTTAGGAAAGAAATTTACCCTAGCTCCAAAACCAAAACTTTCTGTTTGGAAATTGTACATGGCATCTGCACCAACACCAACATTTTGGGCTTTTGTTGTAGCAGATAAGAAAGCTATTAAAAATATGAAAATTAGTTGTTTAATCATCGAGCCAAATTATAACATTTTTTTAAGTTTTGAAATTTTTTTTATTAACAGCCGTTAATCAATTACTATTCCATAAATGCTTATTTTCTGTTAAGTTGTTTACTTATTTTTGTATTTCTTATGAACAAAGAAACAATTGCATTTATTAAAGATAACAAACACAAAAAAGTGAATGATATTGCTTTATTGCTAAGTAAAAAAGAAAATCTTGATGCTAATTTTATTATCAACCAAATAAATGGTTGGCAAAAAGCCAAAAACAAACTCCCCACTTTTTACAATACACCAGAAATTATTTTTCCATCTGTAAAATCTATGGAACAATGTTCTTCAGAAAAAACAGGTTTACTTAAAACAAAAATGGTTAGCGGTAATAGCTTGGTAGATTTAACAGGTGGTTTTGGTATTGATACTTATTTTTTTTCAAAACACTTCAAAACCGTTCATTATGTTGAACCTAATAAAGAACTTTTACAAGTTGCTCAACACAATTTTAACTTGTTAGGTGCTAAAATTAAGCTACACAATTTAACAAGCGAAGCTTTTCTAAATTCAAACAAAACTCACTTTGATGTTGCTTATATAGACCCTGACAGACGTGATGAAAGTAAACGTATTTTTAATTTAAGCGATTGCTCTCCTAATGTTATTAAACTCATCCCGTTAATATTCAAAAGTGCTGATAAACTACTCATTAAAGCTTCACCATTTTTAGACATTAAACAAAGCTTAGAAGAATTAAAAAACGTTAGTAAATGTTATGTTGTAGCTGTAAAAAATGATTGTAAAGAAGTACTCTATTTAGTAGAAAAAGAAAAAAATAAACCCACTGAAATTATAAGTTATAATTTAGATAAAAACGAGGAAGTTTTTAAATTTATTTACGAAGAAGAACAACATGAAAGCTCTAATTTTAGTCATCCTAAAAAATATTTGTACGAGCCAAATGCTGCTATAATGAAAGCTGGAGCTTTTAAAATAATTGGCAAGCGTTTCAGCTTATACAAACTTGCACAACACACTCATTTATATACTAGCAATGAGTTAATTAATGACTTTCCGGGAAGAATTTTTGAAGTTAGCCATGTAACAGATTATCAGAAAAAAGCAATACAGCAACTTGGTATAAAAAAAGCGAATATTAGTACTCGCAACTTTCCTGATACGGTTGCTGTTATTAAGAAAAAACTTAATCTTAAAGATGGTGGTGATTGCTATTTATTTGCTGCTACCAATTTAGATAATAAACCTATTTTAATCATCACAAAAAAATGAACTGACTAAAGTTGTTGGGAGTAAGCTTAAAGTTAATTAACTTTACAATTTGAAAATTTAATTATACAATTATGAATAAATTTTTGCTTATACTACTTTTACTCATTTCTTTTTTTAGTTGCAAGAAAGATAATAACGCAAATATTCCTTTTGTTCCTGTAAATATTTTTATGCAAACTACCGATCCTCAATTTATTGGTCTTAATGCTGTAAATAGTTGGATTTATTTAACTGGCGGTTCTAGAGGAATAATTGTTTACAAAGTTTCTAACGACCAATTTAGGGCGTTTGATAGGCACTGTACTTTTCAACCCGAAAGCAGTTGTGCGTTGGTTAGTGTAGAGACTAACAATATTTCTGCACTAGACGATTGTTGCGGCTCCCAGTTTTTAATTACAGATGGTTCTGTTTTAAGAAGTCCTGCTGTATTACCTTTAAAAGAATACAATACCTCTTTTGATGGTGCTACGTTAAGAATATTCAATTAGAAGTTGTTTTAAGTCTAAGCTATAAATCAAAAAAACTTACTATAAGTATAGTTACTTCAATACAGTAATATCCTCAACACCCAATACTCTTTCGGTAACAAAACCTTCTGCATAATCAAAGCCTGCTTCTCTGCCAAGGGTTATCATTCTTCCTTTAATAAAATCCATAAACGTTTTAGTAGTTAATGGAGTATCGGGTTCATTGTCATTATCTTTAAAAAACTGAGAACCATAAGCTGCAATGGCTTCCATTTTTTTATCTACAAATTCGCTTACATCAACCACAAAATCAGGTTTCATGTATCTATCCTGAATATAATGATAAATCACTTTTGGTCGCCAATGTTCCTGAGGATAACCTTCAATATTGGTTTCAATTTTTCTTAATCCCGAATAAAAACAAGCATCCGAAATCAATTTAGCAGCTCTCCCATGGTCAGGATGTCTGTCTGAAATGGCATTTGCCAATACAATATCTGGTTGATAAAGTCTGAGCATTTTTATAATAGCCAACTGATGTTCTTTATTATTTTCAAAAAAACCATCAGCAAAATTTAAAATCTCTCTGGTGTGAACGCCTAAAATTAAAGCCGCTTTTTTAGCCTCTTGCAGACGCAACTCAGCACTACCTCTAGAGCCTAACTCTCCGTGAGTTAAATCTAAAATACCTACTTTTTTACCTAACTGAATATGTTTTAAAAGTGTTCCGGCACAGCTCAACTCTACATCATCGGGGTGAATGCCTATGGCTAATATATCTAATTTCATCTGTGTATTTTTATTTTATTAAATCGGTCAGATGGAACTCGCCTATTATCATTACCCTTTGTGTTAAAGGTTTTCTCATGGCTCGTTTCATCTAGCTAGTTTATAAGTTTAAAGCTTATACGTTTATAGATTGCCTCATCTCAAACTTTCAACCTAAATTATTTATTTTTCAACAACTATTTTATTGTTACAATATTTTTTTAAAATTATTCATATTGAAGTTGTTTAAAGTCCTTTGTTAATAAAACACCAATAGTACAATATAT
>JAVVER010000090.1:0-14089 GCA_032251145.1 Vicingaceae bacterium
ATTGGTGTTGTTTTCTTCCGCTTCTTCCCATTCAATTTTTAACCCGTCTTTTTTCTTGGGTTCTTCTTTGGTAATGGTAGTGTCTTTTTTAAACCATCCAAATTCTTTGTTTAAAATGCTTTTTAAAGTTCTTTTTTCTTCTTGTATGTTCTCTTTCATGTTGCTCTTTAAGCCTTCGGTGTCGTAGCTTACTTTGTAATTTTTTACATTGCCCGAAATTTTTAAAAATACCGTTCCTTTTCCTAAGCCATCATCTTCCACATAACCAAATTCTTCATTTTGTTTTTTGCGTTTTTTGGCTTTATCCCATAGGATTTCGCTTAAATCTACTTTTACGCGGTAATCTATATCGTTATTAAAATGGTGGCTTCCCGAGAGGGTTAAATTAGTAGCCGAAGATTGTATTTCGGTTTTCGCAATAGTGATTACTTGCTTATTAATTTCTATAACCGTTTTTAACTGATTAAACTTAATGCGTTTCAGCTCCTCTACTTCTATAAATTTACTCAACGCCATAACAGGCTCGTAGTCTATCAATTCGCCATTTTTAATAATGATGGTAGAGGAAGCATAAATTTTATCCTTATTTACGTTTAGGTGTTTATCCCAAACGGAAGCAAAATCTACCGCAATGGCTGCTTTACCTTTCAGGTTTTCCGCATCTAAAGCTGTCTGTCCAAAATTCTCAAATTGATAAAACAGTTGGGTAATATCAATATCGAACATCTTAGCATTGCTGGTAATGAGCAGCTCGTTGGGGTTTTCATTATCTAAAGCTATACTTCCTTTAATATGTCCGCCCATGGAATTAAAAGAAACATCGGTAGCCGAAAGTAAGTTTTCTTCCAATTGGATAACTCCTCTAAAATTTTGTGCTTTAAATCGCCTGAACAAAAAGGTATCTATTTGTGTTGTAAAGGTAAAGGTGATGTTGTCGGGCAAACTCACCTCTTGCTCCGATTGGCTGGAAGAGGAAGATTGCAATAAAAAATCTTCTAACATAAATTTAGGAGATTTAAACGAAGCAGTTACCTCCAGTTTTTCATTTTCTACAAATAAATAAGCCAACAAATTTTTAAAAACTCCCGAAAGATACACTGGAGAACGATTTACCGTAGTGGTTAATGAATCAATTTTTATAAAGTTATTGTTAAACTCAAAATAAGCATTGGCATTAATTAATTGGTAAGGTTTCGATTGCCATTTTAAATGCGTGTTGATTAGTTGAGCATTTCCTGTAGCATTAAGTTGTTGCAATTCCGAAGCTTTAATTTTTTGCAAATTGCTGATGTAACCTTTGTATGCTACATTTAAAATAAGCTCTCCTGTGGCGGTTTCCAACGAATCTAATTTAAAAAATTCTTTCGCCATGGCAATGTCTATATTGGCCTCGGAAGTCAATTGAATATAAGGGTTTTGGAAGTTGGCAATTTCATAGTTTCCAGATATATGTCCCGCACCGAAATCGGCATTAAAATCATTAATATTTAACTTGGTGGTTTGTGCATGGTTGTTTGTTCCATTGTTGTAAATTCCTGAAAAATGAATGTTAGAAAGTTCGTAACCTGATTTTTTTTCTTTTAAGTTTCCTGATTTTACCTGAAAATCGGCTTCTACATGAGGTGTTTTAGTAGCCGAAAAAATACCTGAAACTTGAGCTTGGTAATTAAAAACTCCTTTAGCATCGTAAGCAGCCAACGATTCTTGCATTTGTGCCGGAAGTAGAGAGAAAAGTGTAGCAAAATCTACATCCGTTCCTTTGGAGCTAAGCTGTAAATTCAGCTCTTCGTTTTTATCTAAAATAATGCCCTCTAACTTAAAAATAAGCTTTTCTATGCTTACTTCTCCCGATTGTATTTTGTAACTTAATTGTTGCTTGTTTACCTCAATTTTACCTTCCATAGTAATGTCTTTATCTTTAAGGAAAGCTTCATTTTTACTGTTCAGTTGGTTGATGTGTAAAGCAATGTTGGTCTCTAAATGATAACTATTTTCATTAAAATTTCCTGAGAAATCCATTTTGGTTACCACCAAGCCCATGTCTTGTTTTTTATAGTCGTTGAGGTAATTAAGATCCATATTTTTAAATTGCACATCCGACAATTCAAAAGCAATTGGTTGGTTGGTATTTTCAGGGTTGGTTTTCCAAAAATGAAAATTATCTTTTCCTTGCGTATCAATAAAAATAAAGGTGCTGCCATTTTCTATACT
Organism: Vicingaceae bacterium; assembly: GCA_032251145.1. Lineage (GTDB taxonomy): Bacteria > Bacteroidota > Bacteroidia > Flavobacteriales_E > Vicingaceae > BRH-c54. Next base: position 2,212 of record JAVVER010000090.1, read on the forward strand.
TATTTTTTTTAGCACGTATTTTTTGTTGAGCAAATCGATAATATTAAACTGAAAATAAACCGACTTTACCTTTAATAATGGTGATTTGTGGTTGGTAGAAGAAATTTCCACCTCTTTAAATTCTACCGAAGCGTAAGGAAATTTTTTAAGTACGGAAAAGTCAAGGTCTTTTACATTTATCGGCACATTTACTTGTTCGTTAATGGCTTCTACAATGTATTTTTTAATTTCTTTTTCGTAAAAAGAAGACATTACAATGCTAAAAGTGGTAATCAATACCAACAGCACTACTAATGAATATCCAATGATTTTAAGCCAACGCATAAGCTATGAAACGGAAATAATGATTTTCTATTTTATCTGTTTATATTAATAATTTATTATCAGTCAAATAGAGCTGCCAAACAATCATTTCACTAAAAAGTGAATGTATTAAATGGTTGTTTCAAAATTAAATGTGTTTGATGCTTAAAAAACGCCTTTAATAAGTTTTAATTAACAATGCGTTGTGAAGGTGGAGGGTTAGGTTATTAGTTTAGGAGTTTATAAGGTTATGAGCTTATAAGGTTATGAGCTTATAAGGTTATGAGCTTATAAGTTTATGAGCTTATAAGTTTATGAGTTTAAAAGGTTGATAGTCATTCGTTATTCACCATTAACAATTAACAACTAACCATTAACGGAATAAACCTCGAACCTAAAACTTTGAACCCGAAACATGAAAGCTTCAACACTTTTTTATACCTTTGCTCTATGCAGCAATCGCAATTTATAGAAAGTATTAAAAACCCTACCATGTTGAGCCAAAATACCAATGAGCTTAAATTTGTGGTGGATGAATTTCCTTATTGCCAAACTGCTCATTTAATGTATGCTGGATTGCTTAAAAAAAATGACGATATTTTATTTGAAGAATATCTTAAAAAAGCGGCTGTTTATTGTACCGACAGACAACATCTGTTTTATCAATTACATGCTGTTGTTGAGGAAAATATTGAAGAAAAATTAGAAGAAAAATCAACAATTAAAGAAGAGACGATTGAAGACAAAGTGGAGTTGGTGGATGAAGTTGTTGAAGAAAAAGCACCAACAAAACAAACAGAAGATGTAACACAAAAAGAACCTACAAAAATTGACGCCTTAGAGCAACAATTAAGAGCTGCAGCTATTAATAGCTACATTTTACTGGAAACGGAAGAAGACAAACAAAAATCGAGTACTCAAGAACAACCAACAACTGAAAAAGAAGAGGCTAAAAGTAATCAGCCTACTTTTGATGTTGATTCACCACATTCTTTTACTGAATGGTTATCGCATTTTAAAGGCGATGTTCCAGTTGTTAATGATGCTAAAACCAATACTTCTAACATCGATAAATTTGATTTAATTAATAAGTTTATTCAAGAAGATCCTAAAATTCAACCTAAAAAGACCGAATTTTACTCTCCAATAAACATGGCAAGACTAAGTGTGGTAGATAATTCTGATATGGTAAGTGAGACGCTAGCCCTTATCCACGTTGATCAGGGACATTATCAGAAAGCGATAGAAATGTATGAAAAATTAAGTTTGAAATATCCAAAAAAAAGCAGTTATTTTGCAACCCAAATTAAAAATTTAAAACAAAAATAATGTTTACACTTATTACAGTATTAGTTATCATCATTTGTATATTACTTATGTTGATTGTATTAATTCAAAACCCAAAAGGTGGGTTAGACTCTGCATTTTCTGCCAACAACCAAATTATGGGTGTTAGAAAAACAACTAACTTTTTAGAAAAAGCAACATGGACCTTAGGTATTGCATTGGTAGTGCTTAGTATAGCTTCCGCTGCTGTTAATCCAACAAAAACAGTTGTTGATGGCGAACCTGGTGATTCAAAAATAAAAGAATTAATTGATGAGAAAGCTGCTCCAACAATGCCAAATATGAACAATGCACCTTTACCAGCTCAAGAAAATCAAGAAGAAAAATAATACATAATTAACTTTCAATAAAAGCAAGGGTTTAATTATCCTTGCTTTTTTTATGCCTTAAAAAATGTTTCAACAATATAAATATCATTTTTGGCTGCATATAGTGGTACTTATTTTCGGACTAACCGGAATTTTAGGCAAATTGATTTCTGCCAACTCGTATTTATTGGTTTGGTATAGGGTTTTAATTGGCGTGGCAGCTATTGCTATCTATTTTTTAATAAGCAAACACTCTTTCAGAATCAATAAAAAAATATTGAAACAAACCTTTATGGTAGGGTGTTTAATTGCCATACATTGGGTGGCTTTTTTTGAAGCGATAAAACAATCTACCGTTTCTATAGCATTGGTTTGTTTATCGAGCAGTACCTTATTTACCGCACTGATTGAACCGCTTTATTTTAAAAGAAAAATTAAAGGGTACGAGTTGTTTTTGGGCTTATTAATTATTGTGGGTTTAGTATTGATTTTCAATTTTGAATTTAACTATTTAACAGGAATTATTTTGGGAATTGTTGCGGCAGTATTTAGCTCTTGGTTTACGGTAATTAATGGTGTTTTAGTGAAGGAAACTAACTCCAAAACACTTTCTTTTTATGAGTTATTAGGAGCGTTAATCATTTTATCGAGTTACTTAATTTTTATGAACTTAGGTAATATGGAGGCTTTTCTTATTCCGGTTTCAGATATCAAATGGTTGTTAATTTTAGGGATAATTTGTACTGCTTTTGCTTTTATTATGTCGGTAGAAGTAATGAAAAAAATTTCTCCGTTTACGGTAGTAATTTCCATTAATTTAGAACCTATTTACTCCATAATTATAGCTGTTTTGTTGTGGCCAGAAAGTGAAATAATGTCAACTGGCTTTTATGTAGGGATGGCTATTGTTTTATCGGCTATCTTTTTAAATGCTTTTTTTAAATTTAGAGCAGATAAAAAAGCTAAAAGTGTTATTGGGAAAGTAATTGAATAAATTCTGTCAACAATTAAGTTATGTTTTTAAAATGTTAAGATTTAACTTTTGGAGTTCGTTCAAATGTGAAAGTTAGACGAGTTTTTTTACTCTCCCCCTAACCCCCTCTCTTTAAAGACAGGGGGAAAAGTTGTCGCAAGAGAACTTGGGGGTGAGTTGAATAAATCATTTACCCACACCTATTATCATAAATTAAGTTATTGGGAAAGTAATTGAATAAATTCTGCTTTTTTTCTTCGGGAAACTTCAAGTTTAGAGCCATCACTCATTATCACATAACCACCATCTCCTCTAACATATTTTTTTACATGGAGTAAATTAATGTAATACGAGCGGTGAATTCTGTAAAATTTTTCATTAACCAACATTTCTTCATACTCACCAATTTGCCTTGAAGTAACAAAATGTTTATCTTGACCAACCACATGAACATCGGTATAACTTCCTTCAGAATGAAATCTGATAATGTCTTTTATTTTAATAAAATTCAACCCTTCACCATCATGGATAACAATTTTTTGTTCTTGTCCGCTATCACCAGAAGATAAATTGTTGAGTAGTGTTTTTAGCTTGTTATTGGTTAATTCTTGGTTTCTAATTTTTGATTTAAATCGGTTTATGGCAGCTTCTAGCTCATCTGCATCAATGGGCTTTAATAAATAATCTAACGCACTATATTTAATGGCTTTTATAGCATAATGATCATAAGCAGTGGTAAAAATCACATCAAAATTGATATTTTCTAACTTTTCTAATAAATCAAAACCATTTTCTCCTGGCATTTCAATATCTAAAAACAACAAATCGGGTTGATGTTCTTCAATAGCCGAAATAGCTTCTTTTGCATTGGCAGCTTGAGCTTTAATTTCTATATCGAAAAACTCTTTTAATATGGTAGCCAAGTGCTCTCTTCCGCCTTTTTCGTCATCTACTATAATTGCTTTATACATATTTATTCTATTTAAATTGGCACATATAATTCCACCCGTGTTCCTGCCGGTTGGTTGTTTATTTTAAGGTCGTTTATTTTTACAGAAAGCTGATTGCCATTAAGCGAGTTTAACAGCTCTACTCGTTCTTTAGTAATATTCATCCCAAAAGAAGGAGAAGTATTGTTTTTCTTGAGTTTAATAGCGTTATCACGTCCTATTCCGTTGTCTTCTACCACGCATTTTAACAAATGTTCATTTTCTGGTAAAAACTGTATTCTTATTATTCCATCTCCTTCTTTATGTGATATTCCGTGCCAAATGGCATTTTCAACATAAGGCTGAATAAGCATTGATGGTATTTGTTCGTATTGTGTGTCTATAGTTTCATCTACCAAAATTTCATACGAAAACTTGTTGTTTAATCGCAATTGTTCTAACTCTAAATACAGGGTAAGTGTTTCTATTTCGTCTTTTAAAGAAATTCGCTGACGTTTAGTATTGGCTAAGGTGGCTCGCATCAGTTTAGCAAATTTACTCAGGTAAATGGAAGCATCTTTACTTTCGTTTTTAGAAATAAAATTTTGAATAGAGTTAAGGGTGTTAAAGATAAAGTGTGGATTCATTTGCGAACGAAGTGCTTGTAATTCTGATGCTAATGCTTTTTGTTTTTGCTCTTCAATTTGTTTGTTTTTTAGTTGATTTTGTTTTTGGATTAAAAAGTAGATTAAAAATCCGATAATAATTACAGCAAAAACAAGGGTTAATAAAAACCAGGCAGACATGTAAAATGGAGGTTGAATGGTAAATGAAATAACCGAAGGCATGGTACTCCAAATCCCTGAGTCGTTCATGGCAAAAACTTTAAAAGTATAGCTGCCAGGAGTTAGCGAGGTGTAATAAATGGAAGTGTTTACAGTATAAATCCATTCTTTATCAAACCCTTCTAACATGTATTTATATTGAATGCCAGATGGACTATTGCTTATTCCGCTAATATTAAATTCAATAGCATTATTTTCATGGCTCAACTCATAATGGCTTAATGTGGCGGTGTCTTTACTGTTAATTTTTACACTATTTATAAAAACCGATGGAGGCAAAGAATCTTGCTTAACTCTATCTGTTCTAATGGTTTTGGAGTTGATAGGTTTTTCGGTTTGCTGATCAGTAGGTAAGTTTTTTAAAATAAACTTACTTTGTACTTTTTCGTTTTCAACTTCTGTAGATGAAAAAATAGCTGGAGAGCTGTAGGTTATAGTTGAATTAGCATGAATATGCTCTAACTCATTTTCTAGTTTAAAAACGCCATTTCCGGAAGTACCAAACCATAAGTTGCCTTTAGCATCTTCGGCAATTGAGATAATAGTTTGATTCCCTAAGTATCGGGTAATATTGGCTTCTTTCAAACTTCCATCGGCATAAGAAATGATGCCACCACTATTTAATGCAAACCAAATTTTGCCTTGCGAATCTTGAAAAATAAATTCTACATTTTTTTCTACAAAAATTCTATTTAAGAAAGTAGCATTGTTAAACCTTATTACCTCGTGTTGTTTAGAAAATAAGTAGGTTTTGTCTTGTAATTGAACAACATTTGTCCTGGAGTTCCCTGCTGCTTCTGCTAATGGGACAGTAAAGCTATTGGCATTTGTGTTTACAAAAAGTTCGTTTTTAGAAGTGTTTTGGTTGTTTCCTGAAATTAATTTACCATCGAACTTTATAACAAAATAGGGGTAAGGACTTAATTTTAAGTTGGAAATGGTTTCAGTTTTTAAATCAATTTGAATTAAAGCACTACCTACAATGGTGCTTATATAAAAAGCAGAATCGGCAAAAATTACAGAGTTAATGATTTTGTTTTCTACTCGTTTTTGAACCAATTTATTAAAAGGAAAAGGTATCAGTTGATTTTTGTTTACTTCAAAAATTTCACCATAAATACTCCAAACATAAAGGTTGTTAGGTGTTTTTATAAATTTAGAAAGGTTTTCTTCGCTTATAATTTTAGTTAAGTTATTGTTTTTTATTTCAAAAACCCCTTCGCTGCTAATAAACAGCATTTTATTTTTATGTTCTACAATATCATTAAATTGTAGGTAAGGAGAAGCGGAAGACTTGTAATTGCTAAAAGAAGGATTTTGAGCGAATAGAATTTCACTAAAAATAACGAATTGTATGATGATAATTAATCTTAACAAACCTCCAAATTTTTGATGAAAAGTAGTGATTTTTTGTTTTACAATCAACAACTAATATGGTTTTGGTCGATTTTAATATATAAACGGTAGGGTTTAGTATATAAAAGGTTATTTGTTAAATAGAAAAACCAAATCTAATACGGGTGAAGTATGTGTGTAGGAAAACAATACACTTTTAGATGAAAAATCATAAGCGGTAATGGTGTTTCCATCAATTACATAAAGTTCGTTAGAGAAATAATCATACTTTATTTTAGTAGCGTTTATCCCGTTTAAATAAGGTAAAGTAGAGTGAGAGTGAGCATTAACTAACACTAAATTTCCGTTTTGAGCAATCATAAAAACACCACCACCTAATTCTTCACACGTGGTAATTGTTCCTGGAGATAAGTTGAACAAAGTTGTTTTAGTGTTGTTTGAAGCGTCATAAACAAATATTTTACCATTGTTTGCAGTGTTGTCATTAGCAAAAAATAGAGCATTGTTGGGAGCATAAGCATATAATCCAACTATATCTTCTGTCAATTGCAGCTGGTGAATCATTGTTCCAGAGTTGGTCCAATACGCTGTAATAAATCTGGTATTGTTTCCTATAGCTTTCTCTTCAGAAATAAAAACATTATCATGTACTAAACCGTTTTCAGAGAAAAACCCGGTTTGAATGTTAGAAAAATAGGTAGGGCTTCCATTAGAATTATAGGCTCTGATTTCACCGTTTCTTGTACTCACATATATTTCTTTATCATGAAAAAACACATCGGTATAATAAGGAACAGATGAATTTGCATTATTATTAATGCTCCAAGCTTGGTTTCCAGTGGATATATCAAAAGCCATAATTTTTCCATTATATTGTCCAACACTAATTAATTGTTGACCATAAGAGTTAGCAACTCCTCCTAAAAAATCTGAATTTACTGTTTTAAATAAATTAGCACTATTCCCTTTTAACTCGTAAATAGAAGTTGAGCTTACTGAGTTATCATAAAAAAAAACGCCTATTCTTGTTTTGGGAATTTCTCCATAAGAAATATTAATGAATTTATTGGTTGTATTATTTCCATCGTTTGCTTGAATGCTAAAATAATATTGACCCGAAGGCATGTGTAAATCATTAAAAAAATAAGGTTCATTAAAAGAAAAAGATTTTTCGTTTGGTGTAAATGAAATGGTTGGTAAAACTGGAATATCATTACTGTTTCTTAATGAAATTGAAACACTTTTAATAGTATTATTATCACTTACAGAGCCAGTAATAAAAATGGTATCATTTCCATTTATTTGTTGGTTGTTAAATGGAGATGATATAGAAATTACAGGTACTTGTTCATCTATTATTTTATTACAAGATGTTGTAAAAAAAATTAACCCTAGTAATAGTAGTATGGCTATTCGATTTGTCATAATGTGAGTAAAATTAAGGCTTTATAAATTAAAAAGCAAGTGCTAAGAAACACTTGCTTTTTAATTTTAATGGAAAGAAATAACAACTTATTTGCTGCTACCAATTCTAATTCCAATTTTTAATGCTAATCTTAAATCTACAGGCAATTCGTTTCCTATAAAAGGTATATAATCATCTTCATTAAATAATTTATCATCTAAATCTTCAGCAATTGAATTGCTGTAATTAACGTTATTAACCATAAATTTACCAATACCAAAGGTGGCTTCAAAAAACAAAGCCCCAGCAGTTTTCCATTTATAACCTGCTAATACACCTAATCCAAAAGCCGAAGTAGAAACGTCAGTTTTATCAAAAATAAGATTATTAGCATCGTTTGGGTCTGTATAAGCAAAGTTGTTGTTTTTAGCATTAGAGCTTCTGTACTTACCGTAAATTCCAAAGTATATTCCATCATTTCCTTTGTTGGGAGTAAGATAAAATTTATATTCTGGTATAATGTTCATTTCAGAATATTCATCAACGTCTCCATACAGTGATTTACCATCGGCAAACATATTATCTGATGCAAAATTGAAGTTAATACCAATAGAACTATTGCTATTTAATAAATAGTCATACCCTATTCCATATTTAGAAAAAGCGAAACCTAAAACATCGGTACTGATATCGTGTTGAGCTTTAAGGCTTATTCCTGAGAATAATAAAGCTGCTATTAATAATTTTTTCATAGTTATAAATTTTAGTTACTTAATGATTACCATAATGATCTGTAAATTACTGTGTCAGGCTGACCGTTTCCATAAGCCACGCCAATATCTCTAACGGCTTGTATCCATTCGCTTTTTTGCTCTTGGTCTTTAAGAATGTATTTCCATTCTCTAGCGTCTAATTCTTTAACTCTAGCTTCAATTTTGTTCATTAAGGCTTTTACTTGGGTAAAGCATGAGGTTTGAGGTTCGATGGTAGATAAAATTGCTCCGGCTTTTTCAGCTGCTTCAATATCTTGTGCTGCATTCCAAATGTTTTGAGCTTCTTGTAATTTTAATTTACAGTCTCTTTCTATTTTCTTTAAGTAAATTGGTTCTAGTATTTTTAAGCTCTTTTCGTAACATTCATCACAAGCATCTGGAACACTAGAAAGTAAGAAAATAGCTTCTTCAAATTGATTTTGAGCTTCTAAGTTTTTAGCTTTGGTAATGATTAAATCACAGTTTTTGTTGTAATAATCAATAATTTTTGCTTTTCCTTCTTTAATAAAGGCTTGCACTTCAGGATGGGCGGGTTTAATCATTTTAATTGCTGATATATATGCTTTACTTTCGTTTACACCAGAGCCTTTAACAGATATGGTTTTACTGGCGTAAGCATTTCCTTCAAATCCGTCACCAATGTATAGCGTAATATCTAAACTATACGCATGCATAGTTGGGGGGCCAGGCAATATATCTTTAGATGTTATCATAATATTAGCAGAAATGATAAATCTTGAGTTGAATGTACTAGTAGCAATACCATTTTTGGTGATTACCTCTTTTAATTTGTTGGTTAACATATTTTTTGCGTTGCTTGGCATCCCTTCAATTTGGTCGGGCACCCATGCTGTTAACATTAACCTACTCAGTTCATCTTCTGTTGCTGTTTTTTGAGCAATTATATGGCTGCTGAAGCAAAGCACTAGCATTGACATCAACATATATTTCAATTTTTTCATTCTATTTATTGTTTAATTAGTGTTATATTATTTACCTCCTAGTATAATGGTTGCCCTTCCTAGTCCTTTAACTGTAACTTTATTAGGAATTCCCATTTCTGAAAGAAATTTACTTAGTTCTCTTGCGAAACCTCTAGTGTCTAGAGCCCTTCCTTTAGCGTTATATAAAGGCATTCTAACTTGTTCAAAAACCATCATGTTTTCAGTTGCATCAAGTACGCTAAATCTGTTTTTTACGGTGTTTGCAGCAATCCATTCTTCAATAATATAAGACAGTTCTTCACCGTTAAATTCAGATTCTAAATCATGTTCCCAATTACTCCACCTTTGAATTTTAATAATGACTTCTCTACCGTTTTCAAACATATCTTCAAAGTGTGTTTGAAGTGATGCGTTAAAGTTATCAATATGAGCAGTTACAGCTTCTTGTAATAAAACAGGCGTTTCTGCTGTAAATGATGGATCACCTGTGCCTTGAGCTCCTGCAATTTGTTTATCAGTATAAGCATCAAGCCCTTGAAGAATAAAAGTTACAGATTTTTTAGGTCCAGTAGTGTTAACAGTCCATGTTAATTGCATAATTATATCTGCCTTAGCTACTTGTTTAAGTTTATCCATGGGTGTTTCTTCTATGTCGCTTCCTGAATCTTTAGAAGTCATCATATTATCTTCAGCTGCATTAGACTCTAGTGTTTTTAACACAGATTCTAAGTTTTTTAATGGGAATCCTCTTTCTGTCATCATATTATTGATAGCACTAATTACTAAAAGTACATCTGTATCTTCTTGCAATGCTTTTTTGTAATCAGGAATTTTAATTTTAGTTCCTTGGTTATCAAACTCTATAAAATAACCATTTTTAATGCACCAATTATCACTTGGCACAACCATAATGGTTGGTTTTTTTGCTTGTCCGAATGTGGTTGAAATTGTAGCTAATACAATGCTACAAATTAATAATATTTTTTTCATAGTGTTATAAATTGTTTTTAAGGGTTATTTAATTATTTTATCAGCTATCATTCTATCTTTTAGTTTAGCTCTTTGAACTCTAATGACAACACCATAGGTTACTTGGTCTGCATATTTTTTTCTTCCTTGAACTACAGAAAAATGCATGTCTGAGCCATCTTCTCCAGTAATAAACTCTAAGTATGCTCCTTGGTCTGCAAAAAAGGCATTAAAATAGTCTTCATATTTTTCTTGAGCATTTACTTCAAAAACTACAGGTCTGGTATTACAATCTTGCCTGCCATTAGTAATGCCTTTAAATAAAACATCTCTAACACCATTTTTTTTAGCTTGTTCAACCGCATCTTCTCTATTTCTTCCCATCCCCCAAGCCTTAACTGTTTGAGAGCCATCCATTTCCACTCCCATGCACTCTGTTTCGTATTCATAATTTCCGGACATATTTCTTTGAGGGTTTCCACAAGATTCCAAAACTATTGTGATTGCAAAAATTGCTAACACAGTTCCTAATACAATTCTTAATTTTTTCATATTTTTAAAAGTTAGTTAATTTAATGTTTAATTAAAATCCGGAGGATAATCCTTTTATTATTCCAGCTTCTTCTAAGTCTTTTCTTAGTAAATCTACCATAACAATAACTACCACACCAATTTTATATTCTTTACCCACTTTCATAGTAGTTGGAGTTCCGTCTCCAGATGTAGAAACAAACTTCATGTATTTGCCATTATCTTTAAAAAAGTCTTCAAAAAATTCTTCTTTTTGTTGTTCTAAAGCTGGGTCGTTAGTTAATGGTTTTTGATTAGTACAACCCTTTGCTCCACCTGCATATCCTTGAAAAATAATTCCATGAATTGCATTTTTCTTTGCTTGGTTGATGGCAATAGTTGCTTTTTTAGAATAAGACCAAACTTTAATTACTTTGGTTCCTGGTTTTCCAATACCAACACATTCGATTTCGTATCTCCAATTTTCAGTATCTTTATTTGCTTTTTTTTGTTTATTTATTTGTGCGTTAGCAGTAAATATTAAAAACAACATTACCGAAGAGAGTAGGCTAATTTTTTTTGTCATAATTTTCATTTTTTTTGGTTAAAGATAATAAATTTTTAATTAATTTGTCTGATTAACATTCCTGGATAATATCCTTTGCCGCCTTTAAAGTGGGTAAATTCAATTTTATTTTCGGTTTCTATAGGGTTGTCCTCTTCTTTTAAAAGTTCTTCGCCAATATTATATCTGTTGTCCCAAATGTTATTTTTATCTACTTTTATTATTCCTTTTCTTTTATACAAAATCTTTCCTTCTGAATCAAAGTATTGTTCTAACACCTCATATTTATCACCACCTTCTATCCCTTCTTTTAATCCAATTTTTGCTCCTAATGGATTTATACTAACTAAGGGGGTTTTTGTTCTAAAAGGTTCAAATTTTCTTTGTAGTTTATTATAAACGGAATTGATAGATTTTAGAGTAGCATTTTCAATTATCATTTCTTCACTTTCGGCATTTGAGCCTAACCCAGATATAAGTGCTCTAGTTTTTTCGTATCCTAAAAGTTTTAATTGGAATAAATCGGAGGTGTCAAACAATGCTTTTTTGGTTAAATCTATTGATGTTGAGTCCATCCACATATCCATATAAAAAACGTGTAAGCTTCCCCAAAAATAGTACAGTTTAAAAGTAGAAAAAACATTAATTTTA
>JAVVER010000091.1:0-13999 GCA_032251145.1 Vicingaceae bacterium
TTTTTTTGTCCATTTTTTACACTTTTTAGTGTAAACCTATTTCAGGACAAGACAATCCAAATCCTAATAATGGAAGTTTTACTATTGAACACAACCTAAAAGAAGGAAATTACGTCTTGGAAATAGTTGATATAATGGGAAAAATGGTGCATCAAGAAAACATCCCGATAGCTATCGGGACTCAACAACAAACTATTACTAACGAACAATTAAGCAAAGGGCTTTATTTTATAACCATTAAAACAACAAAAAATAAATTAATTTATACAAGTAAGATGAGTGTGGTGCGGTAGGAATGGCAATGTGCGTCAGTTTCCCCTCTCGAGACGCTGTGCTGAGCATAGTCGAAGCAGGGGTAGGGGTGTGTAAAAAGAACAAAAAAGAAAAACAATGAAAAAATATAGCTTATTATTATGTTATGGCTGTTTTAGTTTTGTATTAAATGCACAAACTATTTTTAACACCACCTATAACTTTTCACAAATAGATAATGCAACCAGCATTATTAAAACACAGGACAATAATTTTGTTGTGGGAATATCAACACAATTACAACCAAACACCTCTTATATTTTAAAATTAGATGCATTAGGAGATACCTTGTGGCAAAAAAAGATTACCAATTTTGTAGTTCGTTCGTTGGCTGAACAAACTAACGGTTCGCTTATTTTAACAGGTGTAGCTAATGATTCTACTTTTACAGAAGGAGCATTAATGAGTTTAACCGCTTTAGGTGATTCCCTTTGGAAAAAGAAATTTGGCAACAGAGATGCAAATATTCTCAATAAAGTAAAAATTGCTCCATCCGGTAATATTTTTGTTATGGGCTTCACACACAGTTACCCTAACCCCAGCGACTCAACAGATGCCAATGGTTGGCTAATTAAAACAGATAATTTAGGTAATGTTATTTACGATAAGCAATTTAACATAGGTAAAAATGCTGACATTTTTATGGATATTCATATTAAAACAGATGAATCTACTTATGTAATTGGCTATACTTCGCAAGTAAGCCAACAAGTGAGTCCACTTACAGGTTTAATAGTTCATTTTAATACCAATGGAGATACCCTATTTACACAACAACAACCTAATACTTCGATTTTATATGCAATAGCGGAAACATCGGATACTAATTTTATATTGGTAGGTACTACAAAAGTAAATGGAAAAGATAAAGGATTAGTAACTAAAATAACGCCTCAAGCAATTCCAATATGGCAAAAATCGTATGCCAGAGATACCAATAATTATGATTTTAGGGTAGTTGCTCCGTTTAATTCAAATACGTATTTAGTTGGTGGAACTGATTATGATTTAACACAAAATCCTATAAAAAAGCGTGTACGTTTTATCGTGCTTAATGCGTTGGGCGACAGTTTATGGAGCCAACAATATTCGCATACCGGAGGAAATACCGAAAATAGTTTATTTTCAATGACGCTTAATAATAATGGTGGTTTTGTTTTTAGTGGTAATAGCTGGGTATTTCCCCAACAAAATGCCTGGGTAGTAAGTGTTGATAGCATTGATTGTGTTAATTATGTAAACGGTTGCCAAACGGTTGGGGTTGAAGAAATTTTAAACCTCGAACAAGAAACTTTGAACTTTTTATTGTATCCTAATCCAAACAATGGGAGTTTTACTATCCGTTTAACCCATCCGATAGCTATCGGATTTGTTTCAGAAGAAGTAAGCATTGAAGTGTATGATGTGTTTGGAAAACAAATTCATTATACAACGACCAACACATCAACTGAAATTCAACTTGATTTAGGTAATGTACCCAAAGGATTTTACTTGGTATCAATAACTACTAAAAAACAAAAAGAGATTAAAAAAATAGTGGTAGAATAATAAGTTTGTTTAAACCTCAAAAATGAATATAGTGCCGTAGCCAATAATACCCTCATTGCAAAGTCCATCTTTACCGTCTTTTTCCTATAATGTATTAGCATGTTGCTGCACTTGGTTTTTTAAACCCTATGGTAGCGGCTTTGGCAATGGCTTTTTCCGATGTTATTGTTGTGAGAAATTCCATACGTTTAAAGACTAAGAAATTGAAATAACTCTAAACCTAACAGGTTTTTGAAACCTGTTAGGTTTTCTCTCCTTCAAAAAAAGCAGGATTAAAATTAACTAAAAACAACTGTTTTTTAGCCCTAGTAATGGCTGTATAAAGCCATCGTAAGTATTCTACATTAATCATTTCTTCGGTAAGATAACCTTGCTCAACAAAAACAGCATCCCATTGTCCACCTTGAGATTTATGACAAGTAATGGCATAAGCAAATTTAACTTGTAATGCTTGATAGTAAGCATCTTTACGAATTAATTCATTACGTTTTTTCCTGTTAGGCTCATAACCATACTCTTCAGAAATAGCATCATACAATTCTCTAAACTTTCCTGATGGCAATGATGGAGCATCAGAAAGAATACTGTCCATCAGGATTTTAATTTCCAAGTCTGGTTCATTAGGATAATCCACCATACGTATGGTAATATTGGCAAACCTAAAACCGTGTTTTTCTTCAAAACCTCTAATTTTTAAAATCTCAATAATATCGCCATTGGCTATAAAACCTGCACCAATAGAAACTCCCCCTCCTTCGGAGGGGGCTGGGGGGAGGCTATCCAACCAAAAATAATTATTCTTAACCACCATCATATAATCTCCTGTGGCAATTTCTTCTTCTAACCATTTTATTCTTGCTCTAATTTGCAAATTAAACAAATTGGCCCTTTTATTACTTCGGCAGACTACCATTACGTTTTCATCACCAAACTTACCGTAAGCGTCATTTAACTCATCTTCTAACTCCAAACCAGTAATACACTTTACGTCTACTGTATCTGCTAATTCAGGAAACATGGGCAGCTCCGCTTTTTTACTATTGATTTTTGCCCTTATAAAAGTAGCTAAAGATAAAATTTCACTATCCTGAGCTTGTCTTACTACTTCATCCAACTCATAAAATTCGGGATATAAATAATAGTTTTTATGCAGTAAATCCTCATCTAAAGCAGGACTTTCTTCCACCCCCACAGGAGGTAATTGGGCAGTATCTCCAATAAAAATTAGTTTACAATTGATGCCACTGTAAACATATTCCAACAAATCATCTAACAAGCCTTTTTGATTACCCCAACTGTTGTTTACTAAACTTCCAACGTCACTAATCATAGAAGCTTCATCAACTAAAAAAATAGTATTTTGAAATTTATTTTGTTTTATGCTAAAACGCGTATAACCATCTCCCCCACTTTTCAATTGGTATATCATTTTATGAATGGTAAAAGCTGGTTTTTGCGAATAATTAGACAGTACTTTAGCTGCTCTTCCTGTTGGAGCCAATAATACCGATTCTAAATTAAATTGAGGTAAGGTTTTTACTAACGCACCAATAATAGAAGTTTTTCCTGTTCCGGCATAACCTTTAAGCACAAACAAACTTCTTTTTTGTTGATGAAAAACAAAATCAGTTAATGCACCCAATACTTTCTGCTGTTTTTGAGTTGGTTTAAACCCAAAATGTTGAAGTAATAATTGATAAAACTGATTATGCATATTCGAATTTTAAATAACTTCTTAGTAAAAAAACAATATTACTACAATATTAATTTTAAATTCGCAGTTACTTATACCGAAACCAAATATGTTTTCGGAAGGTGATAAACTTGGGTTTCGAGTATTACTCATACTAAGCATTTTTTCTTCTGAAAATCTGCTAAGTTTGAGTATATTCAATAAAAAAAATAGTAGTTTTGTTTTCAAAATTCGTTTAAATAATTAACTATGGGATTACTTATAATTATTATCTTAGGAGCTGTTGCTTTATATTTTTTATCCAAATATGTATTAGTAGGATTATCTCCTATGTTGCTTAATATTGTAAAAATAGTTTTTGTAGCATTAATTGCTGTAGCAGCATATATGAACTACGATTCTATTCAAAGTAAAATTGAATTAGAGAAAGAAATTAAAAAAAGAAACAAAGTTGTTCAAGAGCGTTTAGAAAATATTAGAGATGCTCAAATAGAATACAAAAAATTAAAAGGCGAATATGCTGGAAACTTTAATAATTTACTTAATTTCTTAAATAACGATTCTATTATACTTGTTTATTCTGAAGGTGAAGTACCTGATAGTTTAATTGGACAAGAAGCAAGAGCATTAGAGTTAGGTATAATTATTAGAGATACTACCAAAGTTCCTGTTAGAGAAGAATTATTTAAAGAAAACTTTGACAAAATTGTTAAAGACATGAACATTGTACCTTTTTCTGATGGTGTAGAATTTGAAATAGCTGCTGGAGAAATTGAAAAAGGTAAAGTAATGGTAAAAGTTTTTGAAGTGAAAACACCTTACAAAAATGTTTACAACGGCTTAGACCTTAAAAATGAAGGGGTAGATTTAGATGCTTATATTGCAGTAGGATCTATGGAAGAACCAACAACAAACGGAAACTGGAAATAACATTTCCTTTCTATATAATATTAAAAATGAGTTTGGTTTAAGTCAAACTCATTTTTTATTTTAATACATTCATATACATTGAAGCTTGTAGCGAACATAAATTTAGTTGACAAATCTTTTACTGATGCTAAAACAGTCGGTTATAAATTATATGTCCAGGTAAGTAAAGCCGACATTAAACTGTTGGTTTTAGATGTCTCCACATCCACCTTTATCGCTCTAAAAGTTTACGTTTTAAATGATGTTTATACCGACCATGCTTTAGCAGAAAAAATTCAACTTATTGTTAAAGAAGATAGTTGGATAAATAAGAACTTCTCATCAACACACATTGTTTTTGTAAATAACAGAGCTACCATAATGCCTAATGCTCTTTTTAATAAAGATGAATTAGCCACTTACCATCAATATAATTTCACACCTAACGAAACCGACAATTATTATTTTGATAAGTTTTTAAACCTTTCGGCAAATAATATTTATGCCGTTCCCGACTTTATTATTTCTTGTTTTGATAATGTGAAAAACAAACATTTCTTTCATTTTTCAACACCATTAATAGCTGCAGCTTTATTGCATGCAAAAAATACCAACGCTTTATCTTTAATTGATGTACACGTGTTACCCAATTCTTTCCAAATTATAATTATAAAAAATCAGCAATTAGCACTTTACAACTCATTCGATTATCAAACCAGCGAAGACTTTATTTACTACTTACTTTTTGTGTTAGAGCAACAAAAAATTGACAATAAAAAAGTACATATTCGCTTATTAGGCGAAGTAGAAAAAAATTCTACCATTTATACCTTACTAAATACCTATATTAACGAAGTTTCATTCTTAGAAAAAAACGATTTGCTTGCCAACTCATCCTTAAAATTGAGTTATATTTTCGATGAAATTTCACCAACCTATTATTACTCCATTTTTCAACAATACTTGTGCGAATAATTAGCGGAAAATATAAAGGAAAAACCATTTCAGCCCCTAAGCAACTGCCCGTTAGACCAACTACCGACTTTGCTAAAGAAGGTTTATTTAATATCATTGAAAACAACTTTGATATTGATGATTTAACTGTATTGGATTTATTTTGTGGTACAGGAAACATTTCTTTTGAATTTGCCTCACGAGGAGCTAAAAACATCACTAGTGTTGATGCCAACAACCACTGTGTTCGTTTTGTAAAAGAAACCAGCACTAAACTTGAGTTAAAACAAATACAAGTGATAAAACAAGATGTATTTAGGTTCTTACAAAAATCTATACATCAATTCGATTTTATTTTTGCCGATCCTCCTTATCAACTAAAAGAATTAACCGAAATACCTGATTTAATTTTTAAAAACAATTGGTTAAAAGACGATGGTTGGTTGGTTGTAGAACACGATAAATTTGTGGAGTTTAGTAAACATCCTAATTTTTTTCAGTACAGAAAATATGGCAATGTTAATTTTAGTTTTTTCCAAAACCTATAACTTTTGAAAGCTCATATTAACTATAAAAGTATTTGGAAAATTGCTCTTCCAATTATATTAAGCAATGTAGCCCTTAATGTAATAACCGTTACCGACACTATTTTTTTAGGTCAAGTAAACCACGTTGCTCTTGGAGCAGCGGGAAATGCCGGAATTTTTTATTTTGTTTTAATTCTTACAGGAGTTGGATTAAGTACAGGAGCCCAAATTATTATAGGTAGAAGAAATGGCGAGAAAAATTTTGCTCAAATTGGGGCAATTTTCGATCAAACCATTTACTTACTTTCTTTTATTTCTCTATTGGTTTTTATACTGCTTCAATTTATTGCTCCTGTTTTATTAGAAAACATAACCTCCTCTCCTGCTATTTATACTGCTACTGTTGAGTTTTTGTATTATCGTTCTTTCGGAGTGCTTTTTCATTTTCTAAATTTTGTTTTTATAGCTTTTTATGTAGGAACAACTAACACTAAAGTACTTATCCATACAACCATTGCTATGATGTTAGTTAATGTGTTTTTTGATTATGCCCTAATATTTGGAAATTTCGGTTTCCCAAGAATGGAAATAAAAGGTGCTGCAATAGCTTCTGTTTTAGCAGAGTTGGTGGCTTTTTGCTACTTAGTAATTTATACCCATAAAAATGCTTTTGTAAAACAATTCCAACTGTTTAAATTCAAAAAACTCAATTGGGAAATAATTAATAAAACCACAAAAGTAGGTAGTCCTATTATGCTTCAGAACTTTTTAGCAATTAGCTCTTGGTTTATATTCTTTATGATTATTGAAAAATTAGGAGAAAAAGAATTGGCAATTTCTCACATTATTCGCAGTATTTACATGGTGCTTATGATTCCACTTTTTGGATTTAGCTCTGCAACCAACACCTTGGTAAGTAATCTTATCGGACAAAAAAGAGAGTATAAAGTAATGACGCTTATTAAAAGAGTGTTGGTATTAAGTTTAGGTTCAACTATGGTTGTAGGTATGTTCAGTATGTTCTTTGGAAAAGAAATTATAGGATTTTATACTTCTGACATTTCCTTGATAAACGATGCTATTCCAACCTTAAGAGTAATTAATTTAACCATGTTTTTCTTTTGTATTGCTTTTATCTTATTCAATGCAGTTTCAGGTACAGGAAACACCAGGGTATCCCTCTTAATTGAAGCGACAACCATCTCTATTTATTTAGTTGCTGCTTATTTAGTTGCTATTAAATTTGACGCTTCCTTACCAATTGTTTGGTGTTCTGAGTTTATCTATTTTGGGTTGTTGGGACTTTTCTCCCTTTGGTATTTGAAAAAAGGTAATTGGAGAAATTTAAAAATATAAACGTAAAAAAATTATACCCCATTGTAAATAAAAAAAGACTGAACAAATATGCTCAGTCTTCTTTCAATTTCATTGTAAATCAAAAAAATTAATCTACTTTTTTATCTTCTACTTTTTTTAATTTATCATCGCTAGTAGAAGCTTTTGCTTTACTTGCACAACATGATTTACTCGCTTCTTTAGAAGAACAAGATTTTTTGGCAGCTTCAGCAGTTTTGTGTTCTGTATGCTCTGTTTTACCTTTTTTAGATGTACATTCTTTTTTGGTACATTTTCCATCTTCGCATGGAGCAGCTTCTACGTTAATTAAACCAATAAAGCTAATTAAGGCAATTGCTAAAAATAATTTTTTCATAATATTTGTGTTTAGTTGAACATTGAATTGTAAAAATAAACATTTTTAGCGAAATATTGTATTGCGATATTAAAATAATATGAACTTTTATTTTGCATCTCTACTAGCAGCAATATTCATGTTTATTAACATAAACTAACGGGCGTTTGAAAACACTTATAAGATAACTTGAGGATATAATAAACCCCCCATTTAGCTACTAACCTGTGTTCGATTATTCTTTTGAATTCAGACCACTTGTAAATAGTGAGTTTCAACTAAAAATGATGAAATAATAGCGAGCTATTATAAAGTATTTTTAGGCAGAAAATTGCTGTTTAAAAGTGGATTAACAAAATGTTTTTTCCTAAAAATCTGAATTTTAAAATAATAATCGAACTCAGGTTACTATATATACACAGATGAAATTATTTTATTAATATTGTCTTTTGCCTATTTAATTAATAATGTTACAGCAAAAATTCTATCTAAAAAACTTATATTTCCTATTTTTATTAGGCATTACTTCAATATGCTTTGCACAAAAACCAGCTCAAATAGAAATTCTTAATGCCAATTCATTAGAATATGATGAATCAACAGGAAAAAAAGCTAAGAAATTAATTGGAGATGTACAGCTAAAACATGATAATGCACTTATGTTTTGCGATAGTGCTTATGTTTTTTCAGAAAGTAATACTATGCATGCTTATAGTCGTGTAAAGATTGTTCAAGGTGATTCGTTACAGCTTACGGGCGATTCTTTAATTTATTTTGGAAATACTAAAAAGGCTATTCTTAGAGGCAATATTCAATTGATTAATAAAGATGTTACGCTAACCACTAATTTTTTAGACTATGATAGAGCTTCTAACATTGCTTATTACTTTAATGGTGGTGAAATGATTAGTCGGCAACAACAAGATACACTTACTTCAGAAAAAGGGTATTATCATGCTAACCATCAATCTTTTTATTTTAAAGAAAATGTGGTGCTTACCAATCCTCAATATAAAATATTTGCTGACACATTAAAATTTCACTCCTCTACTGAAACGGTATATTTTCTTGGGAAAACTACTATTTTAAGCGATGAAAATTTTATCTATACCAATGATGGCTGGTATAACACTAAAAATAACACTTCTGAATTTTATACCGACTCTTACATTTACTCGGAAAATAAATTTATTTATGGCGATACTATTTTCTATAACAGAGATTTAGGATATGGAAAAATTACTTGTAATGCGTTGATAAAAGATACTGCTGATGATTTACAAATTTTAGGTGATGATGTTCAGCTTTTTGAGCTAAAAGATAGTGCTGTAATTACTAAAGAAGCTTTACTAATGCAGTTTATGGATGAGGATACCTTTTTTTTACATGCCGACACTTTTAAGGTTTATGCCAGTTATAAATACGATTTAGATTCGCTTAACCATGATACATTGAGTGTAGATACACTAAGAAACTTATTGGCTTACCATAACGTAAAATTTTTTAAAAGTGATATGCAAGGCAAAGCTGATTCTGTAGTGTATAATTTTGCCGATTCCACTGTGAATTTTTATAGAGACCCTATTATTTGGTCTAATGAAAACCAATTAACAGCCGATTTTATCTATTTACAAATGAAAAACAAAGCTATTGATGCCATTTTTATGGAGAAAAATGCTTTTATAATTTCCATAGCAGATTCCATACATAAACACTTTAACCAGATTAAAGGTATTGATATGGTGGGCTATTTTAAGGAGAAAAAACTTTATAAAATTGAAGTACACAACCAAGCAGAAACAATTTATTTTGCTAAAGACGATGATAACAAATACATAGGAGTAAATAAAGCTACAGGAAATAACATGCTTATTTTCTTGGAAGATAACACCTTAAAATCGCTTACCTTTATTAAAGACCCTGATGGCATTTTTCATCCTATTAATGAGCCTTCACCAAAAGACTTAATTTTAAAAGGCTTCAACTGGAACGAAATTGACAGACCGAAAGATCGGTTTGATATTTATTGAGCCACCAACTTTCCTGTGTGAATTAATTTATTCTCATCAAAAATAGTAACAATATAATTTCCTGAATTCCAATCTGAAACATCTACTTTTAATTGGTTAGTGAAAGTCTCTTTATGTACTATATTTCCCAATACATCATAAACAACAACTTGTAATTGCTTTTGTGGAGTAAGTGTTTTTAACCAAAATATATCATTGGTAGGGTTTGGAAATATTTCTATTATGGCAAGCTCCTTATTTTCAACTTCATCAATAGCCACAGCACTCGGACTGTTTGCAAAAGTATATTCTCCTAACAACAAACTATCTATAACAACAAACCCGTAAGGAACTCCAGGAATAACTGTTTTACTGTAATAAAGAAACTCTTCCCAATCTTTATGTGAGTTTTCTCGATAAAGCAAAACAAGACTATCATGATTAACAGTAAGCAAGTCTAAATCTAAAAATCCACTACTCGCTCTTCCATCAAAATCTAACCTAACAGAAGCTGAAAAACCAGATGGTAATATACCTGTAAATCGCCAATATCTACTTGTAGATAATCTGTAATTATTCACATTATTTTTTACTGAATCGGGGGCAACCCAATGATGTTCTATATGCAACAAAGCAGAATCGCTAACAGCGTTTACCCCAACCCTTGCAAGGGTAAGGTTTTGAAGTTGAGGGTTAAACGTATTTTTAACCTTAAGTTGATTATCTGTTCTAGCTTGATTTAATAAGTTAGCTTCATTTAAAATTACTACTGTTGGCTGAAAAGGTACACTTACCAAAGCGGTAGAATATTGGGTAGAAGCTACAATATCGGTTGTAAATTTATTCCAATTATTGTCGTAAAAAGTTACTTCAAGCGGAGTTCCTATATGAAAATTAGTAGCTCCTCTTAGCTTTTGCTGAACATAAAGTGTTACGTCATAATTAGGCGAATTTAATACTACATTAAAAGAATCTACTTTAAAATTAGAAAACCCCGGACTCAACACCCAATCATTAAAGAAATCAGTCATATTAACACCTGTAGAGGTAGTTAAAAAATCTTTAAACTCTGTTGGATTAATATTTTTAAATTTAAAACTATCCATTAACTGTTGCACTCCATAAAAAAACAAAGAATCGCCTAAATAGGCTCTCATATTATGAGCAACTGATGCTCCTTTTAAGTACGAATGTGTGCCATAGGTATAAGCATGATCCATATTACTTAACGATCTAAACCCATCATCATCAATATGAGCCCACTGCAAAACTTGTTTATGATTAGCTTTTACATCAGTCATATAAGCAGCTCTACCATATAAAAACTCTGTAAAAATATGTTCAGAATAAGTAGCAAAACCTTCATTTATCCACATATCTCCAGCCGTTTCGCAGGTAACTAAATTTCCCCACCAATGATGAGCAAACTCGTGTGCCATTAATGTTTCAAAAGCTAAACTGCCATTAGCAGCAGCTCTAGGATAAGCTACACA
Source organism: Vicingaceae bacterium (assembly GCA_032251145.1). Classification (GTDB taxonomy): domain Bacteria; phylum Bacteroidota; class Bacteroidia; order Flavobacteriales_E; family Vicingaceae; genus BRH-c54. The sequence continues at coordinate 11,136 of JAVVER010000091.1, forward strand.
TGTTGCATGTTCCATTGCACCACTATTAAAAGGTATTAAAACAAAACCTATTTTACTCCACAAATATGGCCCGTATTGATTTTCATAAATTGCCAATGCTTGTTCTAAATTTACAAAAGAGTTTTTAAAATTAGTAGTATCTGGAGCCCGCCCAACTAGTTCCACAGGAATACTTCCGTTGTTACCTAAAAAAGTTTGATGAACAGTTGCATAATCTGAAACAGCTATTCCTACTAAATAAGTTGGGATAGATTCATTCATTACCCATTTTCTTATTATGGTATCTCCTGTAATTACAGAATCACTAACCAATACTCCATTGCAATGAGCTTTTTTACCTCCAGCAGTAATAATATTAAACTCATAGGTAGCGTGTTCTACAAAATTATCGAAACAAGGAAACCAAACTCTTCCGTAATTATGAGGATTAGCATCAAAACCAACTCCCAAATTATAGGCATAGGTATTATCGAAATAAAAACCACCAAAACCGCTATTATCTGTTTGCGGAGTTCCATTATAAAAAACAATTACTTCAGCAGTATCTCCAACATTCATTAAAGTAGGCAGATTAATTGCTAACAGGGTATCATTATAACTGAAAGATAGTAAATTATTAGCCGCATCTTTAACAGAATCTACATTCAGCTCCAACAAATCTAAATTGAGCAAATTAATTCCATTAATTTTAGTTGAGAAGGTTATTTTACAATTTCCTGAAACTGCTTTATTAGCAAAATCGGTAATGTCTAAATTTATTTCATAATTCATAATATCTATGGTATCGCTCCTACTATTTAAAGCCTTATCGTATAAATGTGTAGGCTTTAATTGAGCATACGCAGCTGTTAATGTGATAATAGTAATAACTATAAAAAAAAATATCTTTTTCATGGACAGAAATTTCATTAATAATACATTGTAAAAATACAAAAACACAAATAATTATCAGTTATTAACATTTGTTGAGATGAAAATTAACACTTCAATATAAAATTATACTTAATTTTAACATTTTACTTATTTATAGCAATATTGTATTGCTACGAATTTTTTTCACAAACAACCATTTTAATAAAATATTGATTTTATGTAAATTAAACTTTTAAAAAATTCACAAAAAACACTTATTATTATGAAACCTTCTAAAGAGTTATTTTATTTAATAAAATCACTTACTAAGTCCGAAAAAAGATATTTTAAATTAATGTCATCACTACAAACAGGTGATAAAAATTACATGAAACTTTTTGAATGTATTGATGAATTAGAAGATTACGATGAAGAAGCTGTTAAAGAAAAACTTAAAAGTGAAAAATTTATTAAACATTTACCATCAGAAAAAAACCACCTATATAAACTCATTTTAAAAAGCTTAAGAAGTTTTTATTCCGACAATTCTGCTGCTTCTGTTTTACAAGAAAACCTCAGAAACATTGAGCTTTTATTCAACAAAGCACTTTATGCCGAATGCTTTAAAAACATACAACGAGCTAAAGGAATTGCTTATACTTACGAGAAATTTTACTTTTTATTAGATTTAATAGATTGGGAAAAGAAACTTATTGAAGAAGCTTTTTTAGATAATAAGTTCAAGGTGAACATGGAAACCCTTATTGAAGAAGAAGCCGATTGTTTAGAAAAACTTAGAAATATTGCCGAATATCAAAAATTGTATTCAAAAATAAACTTCATCATAAGAAAAAGTGGTTTCACAAGAAATATTGAAGGACGTGAAGAAATTAAAAAAATTGCCAACCACCCTCTTATTGTTGACAAAGGAACTGCTCATTCTATAAAAGCAACAACTGCCTGTCTTTCCATAAAAGGGCTTTGTGCTGTTACTGAACAAAACTCAAAAGGTGTTTTTAGCAATTTTAGCTATGTAGTAAAAATTATGGAGGACAATCCGCCCATAATGCAAGAACTACCTAAACGATATATTAGAGCATTAAATAGTGTTATGTACGCTCACATGAGTTTAGGCGAATGGGATGAAACATTTAAGATTATAAATAAGATGAAAGGTCTTTTGTCTAAACGTGGTTTTGAAAGTATGGACATACAATTAAAACTGTTTTCCATCCCATTTAATGCAGAGCTTAATGTGCATATTAAAATGGGAAACTACATGAAGGCAATTAAACAGGTTATCCCAAATATTATTGAAGGTTTACAGCATTTTGATGGTAAAATAAACAAAGAAGAGGAAATGCTGTTTTATTACAATATTTCTAGGGTTTACTTCTTTACAGATGATTTAAAAAGTGCCTTAAAATACATTAATTTAGTGTTGAATGAAAACAAACTCGGACTAAGAGATGATGTATATACTTTTGCGAGATTAGTAAACCTCATCATTCATTTTGAACTGAACAACATTGATTTATTAGAATATAATATAAAATCTACCAAACGTTTTCTTACGGTTAACAAAAGAGATTTTAAGCTGGAAACGGTTTTCTTAAACGAAATGAGAAAATTAGTAAAAGCAAAAAATGAGGAAAAACAACAAGAACAATTCATTACCTTTAAAGAAAATCTAATGAAAGTTTTTGAAGATCCTTATGAGAAAATAGCGTTAGATTATTTTGATTTTATCTTATGGCTAGATAGCAAAATAACCAAACAATCTTTTGTAAAATTAGCTATGGAAAAAAGTGATTCGAAATGATTTTGATTACTATTTGAATGTGTTAAATGTGGTTACTACAAAACGGTACAGAAACAAAGCATTTTTCTTTAATGCAGTAATATGAAAAGTAATATATGGGAATTATTCAGGAGGCCTATTATGTCAATTATTATAATAAATAGTCACCCCTTAAAAAGTATTCAACATATTGTTTGTTAATAAATTAGAT
>JAVVER010000092.1:0-13836 GCA_032251145.1 Vicingaceae bacterium
GTAGGTGCCGATGATTATATTTCTAAACCATTTAGCATGGAGGAATTATTGGCTAGAATAAATGCTGTTTTAAGAAGAAGCCAAGAAGACAATGAAGCTCAAAATGAAACTTTTTTCACCATTGGCAATTATACTTTCGATTACCAAAAAAGACATTTAACCTACAAAGGAGAAGCTACCAAACTTACTTCAAAAGAAAGTGATTTGTTAAGATTGTTATGTTTGAATGAAAACAAAGTTTTAGACAGAACTCATGCTTTAAAAGCCATTTGGGAGGACGACAACTATTTTAATGCCCGAAGTATGGATGTTTATATTGCTAAACTAAGAAAACACCTTAATAAGGATGAAAACATAGAAATCATCAACGTACACGGAAAAGGGTTTAGATTTGTGGTGCATAAGTAAAATTGAGTAAAAAAACCTAGCTCTTCTCTTTTATATTTGTGGTTATCTTCTTATCTTTGAGCAAAACTCAAAAAAAGAAAAAGACATGTTAAAACCAACTATTGAAAAAGCACTTAACAACCAAATTAAAATTGAAGCAGAATCTTCTCAAGCTTATTTAGCTATGGCTTCTTGGGCAGAGACTAAAGGATTAGGTGGAACAGCTCAGTTTTTATATCAACATGCCGAAGAAGAAAGAATGCACATGCTAAAAATAGTTCAGTATGTAAATGAAAGAGGTGGAAAAGCCATTATCCCTGCTTTAGCAAAACCAGAATCTCAATATAAATCACTCAATCACTTATTCCAAACATTATTAGATCATGAAGTAAGTGTTTCTAATGATATTAATGATGTAGTAGAGATTTGTTTGAATGAAAAAGACTACACTACTCATAATTTCATGCAATGGTATGTTGCCGAGCAAATTGAAGAGGAAGCATTAGCAAGAACCATTATGGATAAGCTCAAATTAATTGGCGAAGACAAAGGTGGCTTGTATCTATTTGATAGAGATATAGAAACACTAACTGTACAAGCTTCTAACGCTCCAGCAAAATAAAGTTGTTAACATAGACGAAAATGTTTTGTTGATAAATGGCTGAACAGAAATTCGTCAAACTGTTTTGTACTTATTACATTTACTCCCAAAATTTTTAACACCTATTTAATATTGCAGAATGCATAAATTTTACATCCTTCTTATAATTGTTTCGTTGATTTCCGTTTCTGCATTCGGACAAAAAAAGAACAAAAAAACAGCTTCAAGCAGTGGCTCATCAACTGAAGTGACTGCAAAAAGAGATGCTTTTTCGGGCAAATCTAAAAAAGGACCGAATATTGAAGTTGACGGTGGTGGCTCAAGCAACAAAGCTAAAAGCTACAAACATTCTATATCAAGAAAAAAGGTAAAGAGAAAAGACATGAAAAAACAAGCTGAATTTTCATCTAAGAAAAGAAGGCATAAATCAACAAATAGTAAAAAACAAAAAGGAGATGCTACAAGCGGAAAATCTCGTTCGGGAAGAAAATCAGGAAAATAATCACAGCCATTTGCCATAAAACCATCTAGTGAATAAATTTAAACATACCATATATCTACTTTTTATTGCTTTTGCAGTAATTTCTTGTAAATCGGGAGGTGACTCACTTTTTACCAGCAGTTCTAAAAAAGGGCCAAACATTCAGGTTGATAATGGTTCCGGTAATGGCAAATCAAAAAGTAAAAACTACCTACACTCTACTAGCAAGAAAAAAATCAAAGGTAAAAGAGGTTCCCCATTCTCTTCTACAAAAGCCAAATACGGCAAAACAGTAAATATTAAAACTAACAAACAAGATAAAAAAGGTGAAGCTAGTGGAGGTAGAAAATCAGGAAAAGGTCGTAAAAAGAACTAACCAAAAGATTTAATCACACCCCCTTAACTAAGGTTTAAATACAACCTCAATTTTACTTCTTAATTAATCAAAACTCCTATAAAACTAAGAGCTTAAAAGCTTATTGTTTTAAAAAGTAGAAAACAACTTTTATTTTAGCTTAAAAAAATTATATTTGCATTTATTCTAAATCTATTTTGGCTTAGAATTTGACTGCAAGTGAACTTATTAGTGAAAAAAACAAGTTTCATATTATTATTGGTATTCATTATCGGTTCTTCTTTTATTACAAAGAAAGAGGTAGATACTAACGCCAAGTTGAAAGCTGTTTTTATGTACAACTTCACCAAATACATAGAATGGCCAAAAGCCTACCAAACAGGCTATTTCGTTTTTGGCATAGTTGGCGATACTCCTCTTTATGATGAATTAACCAAAATGGCTCAAACCAAAAAAATTGGTAATCAACCTATTTTAGTAAAAAAATTCTCCTCTGCTTCAGAACTCGATAAATGCCATTTACTTTATGTTACTAAAGGTAAAAGCAGCGAATTAAGTAATGTAATTAAAAAAGTAAAATCAGGTAGTACACTAATAGTTACCGAGCAAGAGGGCTTAGTAGATAAAGGTGCTGGAATAAACTTTGTTGTTAGAGATAACAAACAAAAGTTTGAAATGAATACCAAAAGCATAGAAATACAAAAACTAAAAGTAAGTTCAAACTTAGAAGCACTAGCTGTTACCGTTAAATGAAAAGACTAATTTACATATTATCCCTTTTGGTTGCTGTTACTTCAACAGTTAATGCTCAGTTCTTTCAAAACAATAGCATGTCTAAAGCTGAATTTTATATTCAGAAAGCTGAATTTGATAGTGCTCAGAAATACATTAATATTGCTGCAACTCATGAAGAATTTGCAAAACAAGCTAAAACATGGTTTTACCGTAGCTTAATTTATAAAGAACAATATAAAACTAAAGAAAAACAAGAATTAAATTCCACACTTAGAAACGAATGTGCTAGTTCAATTCATAAACTATATAAAATAGATACTGCTAACACCTACTTAGATCAAGTAAAACCTTTGGTAAAATACATTGCTTCTACCTACTATAATGATGCTGCAAGAGCAATTAATAATGAAGATTATAAACTTGCTAATAACAATTTTGCTCAATACAAAAACTTACAAACACTTATTAAAGCTGATGAAAACACTTTAACAAACCATGAAATCCAATTTAAGTTTGCAATAGCAACTGCTATTAGCAAAGGGCAAGATAAAATTGATTCTACACAAAGAAGTCAGCTTATAACTATTTACAAAGAAATTTTAGCTATCGACAAAAACAATCCTTCAGCTAACTACAATCTATCACTTTTATATTATAATGAAGGGGTTGATATTGTAAACAATATGGATTATGATATGGAGTTTGAAAGCTTAATAGCAACCCAAGAAAAAATTGCAGATTTATTTAAAGCAGCTTTACCATTTATGCTAAAGGCTTACGAATCTGACTACAGAAAAGAAGATACTTTAGAAGGATTGAAAAACATATACTACGGACTAAACGATACCGAAAAATCTAATTATTACAAACAAGAATTAGAATCATTACAAAAATAAAATCCCAAAAATTTTATACTACTTAATGCAATTTAAATTTACCATAGGAATAAGAATAGGAACTGGTTTTGGCGTCCTTATTTTCTTGGTAATAACAGTTTTTACCATTACTTACAATACCTTAGACAGAAGTATCAACATTAATGATGAAATTACTACTGTAAATAACCCCTCTTTAAGCACACTAGAAGAATTGAAGTTAATGGCGGTTCGCTCAAAAATGCTTGTCTTCAATTGGGTTTATTACCAATCTAACTCCAAACATCCGGACAAGGTAAAACTTATAAAACTTATTGAAAATGAATATCCTGCACTAAAAACTAAAATTGCTAAACTAGCAGTAAATTGGAATAAAGAAGATAGGAATAAAATAGCAAAACTCTTTAAAGAAATAGATACTCTTTTTAATATGCATAGAGAGGTAATGGAGTATCTTCCAAGCTTTGAAAGCTATGAAGAAGCTACCAATAAATTTCTTGCCAACTCTATGATTGGTGATGATGGCGATTTGTACATAAAAACCAACGAGGTTATTTTTCAGTTAGAAGAGCTAATTAACATCCAAAAATTCCATACCGACCAGGCTACCAGCAAAATGCAATCTTCTTTTAACTTTTTGAAGACATTAGCTCAATATTTAGGAATTGCACTTATAATTGGAGGGTTACTTATTGCTTTTTACACAACCAAATCTATTGTTACTCCTGTAACCAATCTTAAAAGTATTTTACTTACATTAAGTAAAGGAATCTTTCCTAAAGGAAATATTAAAGCCAGAAATGATGAAATTGGTGAAATGACCATGGCTCTTAATAGATTAGTTGAAAACTTAAAAGCCACAAAAGATTTTGCTGATGCTGTAGGATCGGGACGATTTGATGCTCAATACAAACCACTTAGTAAAGAAGACACACTTGGTATAGCATTGCTTAAAATGCGTGATGATTTAGCCGAAAATGAAAGATTGTTAGAACAAAAAGTGAAGGAAAGAACAGCTGAAGTTGTTCAGAAAAAAGAAGAAATTGAACAACAAAACCTAAAAATTAGTGAGCTTTACAGAGAAGTTACCGACAGTATTAAATATGCAAAAGGACTTCAAGAAGCTATTTTACCACCCGATGAATTGGTTAAGAAAACACTTCCTCAAGCATTTATTTTATACAAACCAAAAGATATTGTTTCTGGAGATTTTTATTGGTTAAAAGAAAAAAATAACAAAATATATTTTGCAGCAGTTGACTGTACCGGACACGGAGTTCCAGGAGCATTTATGAGCATTATTGGTAATAACGCATTAAACAACGCTTTACGAGAATTTGATACGCCTTCCGAAATTTTAGACAATCTGAACCAAGGAATAAGCTCAACATTACACAATAATACAATTGGCGTTTCTACCACCAAAGATGGAATGGATTTAGCACTTTGTTGCTACAATCCAAAAACACAAGAAATTGAGTATGCAGGAGCATTTAACCCACTTTACATTATTAGAAACAACGACATTATTCAAACCAAAGCAGATAAATTTGCCATTGGAACTTATTTTGACAATCCAAAACAAAAATATACCAACCATACTTTTAAATTAGAAAAAAATGACAAGGTGTATATTTTCTCAGATGGTTATGCCGACCAATTTGGTGGTCCAAAAGGCAAAAAATTAATGTATAAAAACTTTAGAGATTTTTTAATTACTATTCATAACGAACCCATCCATAATCAACGAGAATTATTAAATGATAATATCGAAAAATGGAAAGGAAGCCTTGAACAAATTGATGATATACTTGTAATCGGCATGTCTGTCTAATTTTCTTCTTTTACCCCCTTATTAATAAATAGTTAATCTTATTTTTAATTGTTAATTATTCTTAATTATTAAGGAAGTTTTTTATATTTGTTTTTTTAAAAGTAAAAAATTATAAACCCACATGATTTTCTACTGATATTAACATGTAAAAGAATTTTAATTATAACCAACATTTTTATTTATGAAAAACATCATTCTAATTTTTGGCTTATTGTTTACAGTAATACATGTAAATGCTCAAGCTCCCGAAAAAATTAACTACCAAGCTGTAGCAAGAGACTTATCAGGAAATCCATTAGTGAACCAAACCCTAAATGTGACTTACGAAATAAGACAAAGTTCTCCAACAGGAACTTCGGTTTATACCGAAACACACACAGGTATTTCTACCAATCAATTTGGTTTATTTACAGCCGAGATTGGAGGTGGAACACCATCTACTGGAACATTTGCTGGAATTAACTGGGGAGCTGGATTACATTATCTTTATGTTGAAGTAAACGGAGATCCAATGGGAAGTTCTCAATTACTTTCTGTGCCTTATGCCTTATACTCTAAACAATCAGCAAACGGTCCTCAGGGCTTACCTGGAAATAATAGTATTTCTATTGTTACAACTGAACCCCCTGGAACTAACTGTCCAGGTGGGGGAAATAAAATTGATGTAGGTACAGATGATAATGGAGACAACATCCTTCAACCTTTAGAAATAGATTTTACATATTATGTGTGTCATGGTGATAGCACAAGTGCTTCAGGAGACGATTGGGGAAATCAGGTTGTAATAACACAAGGAGGAAACATACAAGGAGATGGGACTACTACCAATCCATTAAGTGTTTTTGATAATGACACCTCAGCAACTAATGAAATTCAAGATTTAAGCATTTCTGGAAATACCATAGGAATTACAAGTGGTATAGGAATTAATTTAAGTCCTACTGCACCAGTTACAGGACAAGTCCTTACATGGAATGGAACGGCTTGGATAGCTCAAAATGCAACTTCTGGAGGTGATAACTGGGGATCTCAGGTGGTAATTAGTGATGCCACTCTAAATGGAAGTGGTATTGCTGGTAATCCATTAAGTGTAAATGGTGTTTTAACAGATAATCAGGACTTAACGTTAACAGGAAATACTTTATCACTAACCAACGACCCAACACCAGTAGATTTATCTCCTTACTTAGATAACACAGATGCTCAAACATTATCTATTAATGCAAACAACCTTTCTATTTCTAATGGAAACACTATCTCACTTCCTCAAGCACCAAATTATTCGGCTGGAACAGGAATAAGTATCACAGGAACACAACCTAACTTAACCATTAATAACACATCTCCTGCAAGCGGCATTAACATAACTGGAGCTGGTTTAACAACCGTAACTGGTACTTCTCCTACTTTTACTGTAAATACTCCTGCTCAAACATTAACTTATGCTGCTCCTAATTTAACTTTATCTAACGGTGGAGGAACGGTTACATTACCAACTTCTCCATGGGCAAAAACAGGTACTACCTTGCATCCTGCTATAGCAGGAGACAATGTGGGGATTGGTACAAATACCTCAACCAATAAACTTCAAATCCATACTACAACAAATGGAGTAAAGAATTTACATCTAACAAGTGCTTCAACAGGAACAACAAATACAGATGGTTTTGAGATATCTAATGATGCCAGTACTACACTTAATATGTGGCAAAAAGAAAATGCCGACTGGAATTTCAATACCAGCTCATCAGGAAGTATAGCTATTTCTATAAAACCAAACACCAATGTAGGTATTGGAACCTCTACTGCCATGAATAGATTAACGGTTGCTGGAGGAGCCTCAATTGGCGGTGCTTATGTCAGCAATAGTGCTCCTGCAAATGGACTACTTGTACAAGGAAATGTAGGTATTGGAACTACTTCTCCACTTGCTAAATTTCATGTTGAACAAAATACTTCTGCAGTAATGATGTTAAAAGAAGTTACTCCTACTAATGGAGCTGCTTTTGTGATGGAAAGTTTAAATCAATATGTATTACTTTCTAATGAATCAGGAACTTTTAGAATAGAGAATGCCACCAACACTCTACAACCTTTTAATATTAACTCTACCGGTGAGGTAGGCATTGGTGGTGATGCTTTCCACTCTGCTTTAGATGTTTATGGAAGAATTACCATGAGAAATGGTGCTACTACGGGCTACGTTCCTGTTTCTGATGCTAATGGGACTATGACATGGACAGACCCTAATACGCTAATTACTACAACCCCTTCTTTATGGAATCAAACTGGAGCAAATATATATAATAATAACACAGGCAATGTAGGTATTGGAACTAATAATCCAAACGCTCAATTAGAAGTTATAAGAGGTACATTAGGTAATATTCAATTGTTTAATAACGCTAACTTAACCTATCCTTTATTGATTAATGCTGCGGGAACAGGTGGTAAATTTATTGGTTTTAACTATAATAGTATTTCTGTTGATTTTGGTTCTAACGGTAGTAGTGGCTTAATAGGAACAAACTCCAATCATAATTTATCATTTATTACTAATGGAAATGCAGCTGCAACAATAAATAATGTGGGTAACTTTGGTATTGGAACTACTTCGCCAGGTATAATTCCAGGTGCTACAAAATATTTAACTGTATCTGCTGGTCCATCAACAAATTCTGGAGAAGCTTCTATTGAGTTACAAGGCGGACAGAGTACTGTTGGTAATTCCGTAGGAAATATCAGTTTTGTTTCAAATTTTGGATCGTCCCCTTTTCAATTAGATATTGCGAAAATTGATGCACGTATTGATGCTGGTGCACAATTTAGAGGTGCTTTAGTTTTTTATACTGCTAATGGAACAATGGCATCCACTGCTACAAACCAAGAAAGAATGAGAATAAATGCTGCTGGTAATGTAGGTATTGGTACAACTACACCTTCACAAAAACTAGATGTTAACGGAACTATAAATATTAGTAGTAATACTGGAGAAGTTAATAACTCTGCAAAAACTGGTGCTGCCAATTTAGTTCCTATCGCTTATGGTAATGTTACCGCTACAGGTACTATTAATACTGGTACGGGGAATTTTAGCATAACAAACTCAGCTACAGGTTCTTATTTGATAACAGTTGCGGGTGAAACATTAAACTTATCTAATTGCATCATTCATATTACCACTCAAAATTCAAATCCAAGGTTTGTCGGTTATGGAGCTTCTGGAGGAAGTCTTTTCGTCTATATTAGAGACAATACAAGTGCATTTGTGAATAATAATTTCTCATTTATAATTTACCGACCTTAACCCATAATAGTCCATGAAAAAAATACTCTACATATTCATCTTATTCTCCTTGGGAGCAACTGCCCAAACAACCATTTCACGTCAAGTAATTGGTAGTACTGGAGGATATCATACAGGAACCAACATTACACTTTCTTCAACTGTTGGAGAGGCTGCTGTACAAACCCTATTTTCAACCTCTAAAATTTTAACTCAAGGTTTTCAGCAACCCGAAACTACTGCAGATTCTGTTGTTACTTATGAAGTAATTAACGAATCGTGTAGAGGTGCTCAAAATGGTTCAATTTTTATTTCTAACGTCTTGGGTTGTCCCGGCCCTTATCAACTAAATATTATAGCTGTTGGAGACAGTGTAACCGTTTGGGAAGCAGATAAACTTTCTGCAGGAACTTATTATGTAGAAATTACTGGAAACAACTGCTCTTATAACACACAAATTACTGTTGGAATAGAAAATGATGAAGACTGTTTATTAAAATTCTACTCGGGAATAACCCCTAACAACGATGGAAAAAACGATGTTTGGATTATAGAAAACATAGAACAATTCCCAGAAAATGTGGTGAAAATATTTAACCGTTGGGGAGAAGAAGTTTGGTACGGAGAAAATTACGATAACACCACCGTTGTTTGGGATGGAAGCAATAAAGGAGGAGATTTACTCTCAAGCTCCACTTATTTTTATATTGCTGATGTTGATGGAACAATTTACAAAGGCTGGGTAGAAATAACAAGATAAAAGCCCCCTAAATCCCCCGAAGGGGGACTTGCTTAGAGGTCAAATAAAATTATATTGAAAATGAAAAAAATACTACTAATACTAACACTCATAATGACTTTACAGGTTTTTGCTCAACAAGACCCTCAGTACAGTTTATATATGTTTAACCCTTTAGGAGTAAATCCTGGTTATGCTGGTAGCCGCGATGCTATTAGTGGTGTGCTTGTCCATAGAAGCCAATGGGTTGGATTAGATGGAGCACCTACCACTCAGGTTTTATCCATTCATTCACCATTAAAAAACCAAAACATGGCGTTGGGTTTTCAATTAATTAATGATAAAATTGGCCCTAGAACTACGCAAGACATCTCCTTAGTTTATGCTTATAAAATTAAATTAGGTAAAGGAAAATTAGCTTTTGGTCTGCGAGGAGGTATTTTAAACTACCAATACGATTGGGCTAAAATTGAATACCGCGACCAAGATGATGCGATACCTACAACTGCCAACGAAAGTTTTATATTGCCCAACTTCGATTTTGGAATCTATTACAACACCAATAAATTCTATGCAGGAATCTCTTTAGACCATTTAAATGAACCAGCATTCAACCTTTCTGTTACTGATACCGCAAATTCTATAGCTAAAAAGCACATTAACGGAACAGCAACAATTGGTAGAGCTTTTGGTTTAACTGAAAAACTTACATTAAAAACTTCTGCCATAATGAGAGGTCAAAATAATCAAGGCTTTTTAGACATTAATGCCAGTATGTTGTTTAACAATAAGTTTCTATTTGGTATAACGTTAACTTCTCGTCAAACACTAATTTTCCTAACGGAGCTCAACATCTCTTCCCAGTTTAAAATAGGCTACGCTTACGATTATACTGCCACCCAACTTTCTAACGGAGGTTCTCACGAAATTTTTATTGGCTATGATTTTCTTAAGCATAAATCACAAGTTGTTTCACCTAGATATTTTTAATAACGAAGATAGATGAATTTAAAATATTACTTTTCTTTTATAACGTTTTTAGTAGTAACTGTTTCATGTTTTGGACAACTGGATAAAGCCAATGGCTATTTTGAATTAACCAATTACCCTGAAGCAATAAAATATTACGAAAAAACTTTGAAAAAAGACCCCAATAATGCTGAGGCTTTAAGAAACATTGCTTTTTCTCATAAAAAACTTAAAAACTATACTGCTGCCGAAGAGTATTATCAAAAAGCAACTGCTCTTAGTGGAGCATTAGCTTCAGACCACCTACACTATGGTCAAGTATTAAAAAATAATAACAAACCTACTGAGGCAAAAAAACAATTCAAACTCTTTTTAGAAAAAGAACCCAATAGCTTTTTAGGAAAAGTATTACTAAATTCTATTGAAGAAATTACAGTATGGGAAAAAGAAGACAAAGCTTTTGAAATAAATTTGGTTGAAAACATCAATTCCAAATATTCAGACTTTTGTGCATTGGTTTATCAAGATGCACTTATTTTTATTTCCGAAAGACAAACTGATTTTGTAAATGAAAAAGTAAATAGTTACACTAACCGACCTTATTTATCTATTTTCTACTCTAAAAAAGAAAAAAACTTTGAAAAAGTTAAAGAATTCTCCAACCAACTAAGCACCGAATATCATGATGGACCCGTTTCTATCAGTAAAGATGGAAACACTATTTATTTTACTCGTTCTATAAAAGGCGAATTATCAAAAAAATCAATCAACCACTCTAAAATTTATCAAGCAGCTGCTAAGGGTAATAAATGGAAAGATATTACTCCTATGCCTTTTAATAGTGAAGATTACTCGGTTGCTCACCCATGGATAACGGATGATGGAAAAACATTATTTTTCACCTCTAACATGCCAGGTGGTTTTGGTGGAATGGATTTATACATGAGTTCTAAAGCAGGCGAAGAATGGGGAAAACCAGTAAACTTAGGTAAAGAAATCAATACCGCTTTAGATGAAGTTTTTCCTTACATAAAAGATACTTTATTTTATTTTGCTTCTGATGGACATGGTGGTTATGGTGGCTTAGACATTTATTCTATTGTATTCAAAAATGGCAAAGCACAAGGAAACCCTGAAAACCTAAAAGCTCCTATCAACTCACCTGCTGATGATTTTGGAATTACTTTTCAGGATAAAGATACTGGATATTTTTCATCTAACAGGCCCGGAGGAATTGGAAGTGACGACATTTACAGCTTTAAATGGGAAGGTTTAACTGAAAAAACAGCTATTACTGGTGTACTTCAATATGGAAAATTATCTGCCGACAATACAAAAATAGATTTGTTAGATGAAAACGACCAAGTAATTCAATCTACCACAACAGATGAAAACGGTAATTTTAAGTTCGATAAATTAAGTATGGACGAAAATTACCTTATTAAAATTGATGAGTCTGATGAATCAAAACTTAATCAAGCTAAACTTTATATCACCAACTCAAAAGGTGAAAAAGTAATTTTAGCTAATAAATTAGGTAAAGGAAAATTTACCTTTAAAGCTTTGCCTTACACCTATTATGATGAATTAGCGTTATTAGAAGAAGTGGATGAAAGTTTATTAACCATCAATATTTATGGCCAAGTATATAAAAAATTACCTGGCGATTATTCTGAAGGAATGGAAATATTAATTCTTGATGAAGACGGTAATGTAATTGGAAAAGCTCGTACCGACAAAGATGGAAAGTTTATTTTTGATAAGCTTGCTCCAGATGAAGTGTATATGTTTATGCTCGAAGAAGGCGATGGAAATTTTAACGTGATAGTTTTAGATGAAAATGGTAAAGTAATAGATGCTGCCAAAAAATCTGGTGGTAAATTTAAATACCACAGACTAACTTCCGATAAAACCATTATTACCCTCATCAACGAAATTGACGAAGTAATAAAAATTGCTGAAAATGAAAACTTTATCATTTCTAAAATTCTTTATGATTACGATTCTTACGAGATAAATGAACCTTCTAAAAAAGAATTAGATAAACTAATTACCATCCTTAAGAAAAATAAGGATATTGGCGTTGAATTAAGTTCGCATACCGATGATATTGGTAGTGCTAGCTTCAACTTAAGTTTATCTCAAAAAAGAGCTGATGCTGCAGTAGCATATATTCTTTCTAAAGGAATAGAGAAAAAAAGAATTATTGCTAAAGGTTATGGAAAAGCTCATCCTATTGCTCCTAATAAGTTACCTAATGGTGATGATAATCCTGAGGGAAGAGCTAAAAATAGAAGAACTGAATTTAAAGTTATTAAGGTTAAATAATTCTCTAAGTATTTTTACTTATGCCCACTCAGTATAAATACGTAAAACACTGTTTTTCAGATAAAATATTTTGGTTGTTACAATTTTTTGTTATACATTGCCCATCATTTTTAAATAAATAGCTTATGAAAGCACTTCAACGCGTTAATATTTCAACACATAAATTAATAATTTGTTCATTTGCTATGTTTGCTTTTAGCACTATTACTAATGCCCAAAATGGTAACAATAATGGTAATGGAGGTAGTAAAGGCAATGGTAATTTTTATAATGGAAAAGTAGTTGATGAAGTATATAAAAATAACCCACTAGATCCAATTACTGTGAAAGGGGTTAATTTAAAAAGATTAAAAAATTTTGGAGATAATTTAAAATCAAATCCAGGAAGATATACTACTCTCTTTAGAAACTGCTCCACTCAATGTGCTAGAGCATTAAGATCTTCAGGAATAATGGTTACAGGAGGACACCCATATTTATTATACGGAGAATTATTTTTAAGACAAATAGGGATAAGACCTATGATGTATTCATTTTATTTAACAAAATAGTGATAAAATTATCACATATCATTACAATTTGTATTTTATTTACATTCTTTGGTTGTAAGGTAAATAAACAATCTTTGGAATTTAATGAAGTGTCTTCTTTAATAATTTATAAGCGCTTTTTTTTTACTGGAGGATCTACTAATCTCATTAGTTATAATTTAAAGAAAATACCTATTGATACAGACTTTATTGATATTACAAATGTAAATACAGGAATAATAAGTGATAAAGAATTTTCTAACTTATTAAGAAACTGTAAAGCTAAAAAACATTATCAAAAAAAAATTGGTGGTATTGATTTTTCAGGTGAATTTAAAATAGGGAATGTAACACATTACTTTATTGTGTGTGGCTGGGGTTTGATAGTTGATTTCACTGATAAAGTAGAGTATAAATGTACAGAGGAAAATACAGAAAAATTTAATCATATCGTAAATAAAATTAAACACAAAACGATTCATTAGTTTTATTATCAATGTTTTATATTAAAAAACAAATATGAAAACACTTCTATTAATCATTACATGCTTATTATTTAGTTTAAGTACCGTTCTTGCACAAAAATCATCTGATCCTATTGTTATAAATAAAGGGTTAGGAATATCTTTTACACAAAATGGCAAAAAATTATCTATGAATCAATGAAGTTGTTTAAAGTTGTCTAAGTAAAATCACGGAAAAAGCTAATAAGTTCA
>JAVVER010000093.1:0-13692 GCA_032251145.1 Vicingaceae bacterium
CATTTGTTTGCAGCAAACGCTTCTAAACAAAAAGCAGCTAAAATCTCCTGTTTTCCGCAGTCTAAAAACAAACTTCGTAAAGCATTGGTTTGCAGGTATTAAAAATTCTAAAAATGATTTTTTTGGTGTCCCACCCATTTTTTTTTGTTTATTTTAGCTAAATGTTTGTAAGGAAAAAGAGGAATAAATCAGGTAGCATAAGTGTTCAGATAGTATCTAAAACTCATGACAAGTATAAAGTCATAAAATCTTTTGGGAGTTCTGCAGACCCAATAATTATTTTTAGGCTAGAATTAAACGCTAAGCAGGAAATTCAGCGTTTAGAATCCAACCGTAGTTTATTTATTTTTGAGAAAGACGTTTTAATAGAATCCTTTTTGAGTGAAGTTCAAAATGCACAAATACGAACCATTGGTTCTGAATTGGTTTTTGGTAAAATCTTTGATTTTATTGGCTTCAAAACAATAAACGAACCTTTGTTTAGACATTTAGTTATTACTCAATTAGCTTATCTGCTAAGCAAACTCAAAACCATTGAATATTTATATCGTTATCAATGAATTAGCCATGATAAAGAAAAGTTTGAAAAGGATAAAATATGGGATGGCTTAAAAGGATATGTTACCAATTGCACTCTAAAACCAGAAGAAATTATAGCCAATTAAAAAAACTTATGGCATAACGAAAAAGCTTTTCGAATGTCCAAAACTGATTTACGAATACGTCCAATTTATCATCGTTTAAGAAAAAGAATTGAAGCACATATTTACACTTTAACTTAATGACATTGGTCGCAACCTCGAACAACATCTGCTCCTCTCAAGAGGAGAAAAGTACAACACAAATAGGCATTGTACTTTGGGTAAATTCCCCATCGGGACGACCAATGTCCAGTGGAGCTTGGAGCGAGCAAGTGTGAAAGAGGGCTTTCAACAAACAATTTCTCATAAATCAATTTAAATAATCAATTTTTTATGAGATAGAATAGTATCTTTGTTACATCTTTTTTTAAAAGATAAAGTAGTGTCTGTAAGAAAACACCTTACAAAACGTCTTTGATAAGAAAAAGTCAAAGACAAGGCTTTCGAAGTTTTTGAAATTAAGGAGTTTACTTATGGTAAATGACTGTTTTAAAAACGAGAATAACGCAGTATTTGGCGTTTTCTTGCAAAGACTAATAGAGATAATATGTTCAGTTTGCAGAGAAAAATGCAATGAACTTTTAAATATAACGTAACAAATTAATATATATGGGGTGTAGTGGATGTAGCACAGGAAGAGGTTGTGGAACTTCTTCATCTGGCTGTAGTAGTAAGTCGGGAGGTTGTAATAAATTAAATGTAACCAATTGGCTTAACGATATAGAATTACCTTTCGGACAAGAACCATTCGACTGTGTTGAGGTTCGATTTAAAAATAACCGTAAAGAATTTTTTAGAAATGCAGATAAACTGAGTTTAAATGTTGGTGATGTGGTTGCTGTTGAAGCAGCTTCTGGTCATGATATTGGAACAGTTTCTTTAGCTGGAGAATTGGTAAAAAAACAAATGCGTAAGCACAAAGTAGATTTAGATTCTAAAGAAATTCTTAAAATTTATCGCTTAGCAAATGATGGCGATGTTAAAAAATGGATAACTGCTCAAAAAAGAGAAGAAGATACCATGTTTAAAGCCAGAACCATTGCTATTGCTTATGGTTTACAAATGAAAATTAGTGATGTAGAATATCAAGGAGATAATTCAAAAGCTATTTTTTATTATACAGCAGAAACAAGAGTTGATTTTAGAGAACTAATTAAAAAGTTAGCCGAAGAGTTTAAAATCCGTATTGAGATGAAACAAATTGGTGTTCGTCAGGAAGCTAGTAGGTTAGGAGGGATTGGGTCTTGCGGAAGAGAATTATGTTGTTCTACTTGGTTAACAGATTTTAGGTCTGTTTCTACTTCAGCAGCACGTTATCAGCAACTTTCGTTAAATCCTGAAAAACTAGCGGGACAATGTGGTAAACTCAAATGTTGCTTAAATTATGAGTTGGATGCTTATACTGATGCGTTAAAAGATTTTCCGGATACCAGTATTAACTTAAAGACTAAAAAAGGCGAGGCTTTTTACAGAAAGATGGACATTTTTAGCAATACACTTTGGTACTCTTACAAAGATGACCCTGTTCGTTTTATTGAAATGAAACTTGATAGGGTAAACGAAATTATTTCGATGAACAAAAAAAGTGAGTTTCCTGAGGATTTAGCCATGTATATGGAAATTAAAGAGGAAGTTAAAAAGCCTGATTACGAAAATGTTGTTGGACAAGATTCATTAACTCGTTTTGATAAGCCAAAAGGCAATAACAACAGAAACAAAAACAAACGAAGAAAAAAAGGCGGGAAGCCCAACAATCAACAACATGCTAATAAAAGAACTAATAATAAAAAAGAGTAACAATTTTCATGTCGAATTTATTTAAAATAGTCTTTGTAATTAGTTTGATTTTTTTAATTGCTTCGTGTACCGATAATACGGTGTATGATGAATATATCGCTATAGATAACGCCAATTGGAAAAAAGAAAATGTTGCCACTTTTGAGTTTGAAGCAAAAGACACCTTACATCCTCATAATATTTACATCAACATCAGAAATAAAGGCGATTATGCATATAGCAATTTGTATTTATTTGTTACTATAAATGGACCAAGTGGAGATTTTTCTAAAGATACTGTAAATTGTGTTATTGCCGATAATAGAGGTAAATGGAAGGGGAAAGGTATTGGCGATTTGTGGGATTATCAGCGGCCTTATTTAGGAAATGTAAAGTTTGCTAAAAAAGGAATTTATACGGTTTACCTCGAACAAGCTATGCGTGTTGAAGATGGATTAAATGGAATATCAGATATTGGTTTGAAAGTGGAAAAAGTTGAAATGAGAGATTAGAAATGGTTTAGACTGTTTTAAGTTTAAGGTTAGTTGAGCAGTTTAAAAGGTTATGAGTTTATAAGTTAAAAAGCTCCAACGGAGCGTAATTTATACAGCGTATGGGTGAAGCCCATCGCAATTTTAAGTTTGAGGTTAGTTGAGAAGTTGATGAGTTTAAAAGTTTAGAGGATTTCCAAACTGATGAAGCTCGACCTTTGATTAATTTAACTAGTTTTCTTGTGGTTACAATTTAGGGAGGGCTTTGTGTAAGCAATCCTTGAACTACAAAAACTAAAAAAAGGCTTTGTGTGATGGGGAAGTCCCCCCTTCGGGGGATTTAGGGGGCTTTAATAAAATAGAAAAAATAACCAGATGAAACCGATAAAAAGGTATTTTGTAAGTCCATGAACGTTTTTTTAAAACATATTTTCATTATTGTTTCCTTGTTGTTTTTTTCGACTGAGTTAGTCGCTCAAAAAAAGCAAAAAGAAACCATTTATAAGTCAGAATATGAAGATGTTACCAGAAATGCTTATAATAAAAAACTGCTCTCGCTTTCTGAAAAACAAGCTCCTAAACATATTGACTACAAAGGTCCCGAAATAACAACAGGAGTTACTTTTTTGTTTGGAGTTACTCCTTTAGAAAGAGCTTTTCCAACAGCTTATCCTGAAAATCATTACTTGCCATATTATTTCTCATCAAAAGCGTATAAATGTCCAACAGCGTTGAGTTTACTAAACTATTACCAACCTATAATTGATAAGGAATTAGAAAAACATCAATTGCCAAAAGAATTGCATTTGGTGCCTTTGGTTTGTTCTGCTTTTAATCCAACATCAAAAAATGGCATTGGTGGCGAAGGTTTTTGGCATTTAACTTATCCTCAAGCGGTAAAATACGGTTTGCGTGTAGATGAGTTAGTTGATGAAAGAAGAGATTTTGAAAAAGCTACTTTTGCTGCGGTAAGTAATATCAAGCAATTGTACGAATTGTATCAAAATTGGGAACTTACTTTGGCAGCTTATTCTTGTGGAGTGGTAAATGTAAATAAGGCAATCTTGCGTTCGGGAAAGAAAGATTACAAATCGCTTTATGAGTTGTTACCTACAGAAACGAATGAATTTGTAAACGCTTTTACAGCCATGGTTTATATTGTCAGTTATGATGATTACGAAGTGGTTAAATTAAAGCCTAAATTTGATAAAGATACCTTAGTTTTAGAAAGAAAACTACAGGCTAAAGCGTTGGAAGATGTTATAGGTTTTGATAAAAATAAGTTTGAATTTTTAAATCCGGTTTTAAATTTTGATAAAGCTATTTTGCCAGCAAATTATCCCTTATATTTTGCTAAAGCAGATAAAAAGAAAATTATTGAAATGAAGGATAGTATTTATTTTTATCAGGATTCGATATTGAATAAACCAAAACCTATTGAAGTTCCAAAAGACACAGAATATATTCCTGATTTTGATGGAAAACCTATTGTTTATGTGGTAAAATCAGGAGATGTATTGGGGTTAATTGCCGAAAGACATAAAGTTTCTGTTGCTGAATTACAAAGCTGGAATAACCTTAGAGGAACAAGAATAGACATCGGACAAAAATTAAGTATTTACGGAGAGCGACAAGCTGCTCCTGAACCTGTGGCTGAAGAAAAGCAGCAAGAAAAGCAAGAAGCACCTAAAAATACTAGTTTTTTAAGTGGAGATTATAGCATATATACTGTAAAATCAGGTGATAATTTATGGATAATTGCTAAAAACTATCCAGGGATTTCTGCTGATGACATTATGAAATTCAATAATATTGATGCAAATTTAAACGTTGGTCAAGAATTAAAGATTCCGAAGAAATAACACCTCAAGAAACAACGCCAAAAGCTAAAATTGTTTCGCCACTTCTTACGTTTACAACGTTGGTAGCAGTATTTCTTTTGCTTTTTTTGGTCATGTTTGTTTTTCCGGCTGATGGAATTAAAGTAGGAAAATACGAATTGCAATTTCCTACTCCTAACGAGTTTTTTGGAATGGAAAATAAGTCAGACAGTATAGAAAATTATGAAAAAGATTTAGCCCTATTGTTTGATGATTCTACCATGGTAAAAGAAAAAATATCGCAAATAGATTCTACCATTATCCAACAAAAATTAGATTCATTAGCAGCCTATAGAAAAAAACTGCAAGTTACCGATAAGTCTAAACCTGCTTTACATCGTTTTTTTGAAGCCTTAGAAAATGCTCAGAAAAAGAAAGTGCGTATTATGCATTATGGCGATTCTCAGATTGAAGTAGATAGAATAACCTCCTACATTAGAAATGAATTACAAACTAAATTTGGTGGTATTGGAGTAGGGCTTTTTCCTGTGGTGGATATCGCACCAAAAATGAGTGTGAATATTAGTTATTCCGAAAATTGGCAACGTTATGCTGGTTATGGATCAAAAGATTCTACAATAACACATCAGCGATACGGACCACTAATTAGTTTTAGTAGGTTTGCTCCAATTGCTCAAACTACTTTTTTAGATGAGCTTCCTGATAATGAAGCTTGGATTAAGATTAATAAACCCAAAGCATCTTACGGAAAAACAAAACAATTTACCCAACTAAAAATAATGCTCAGCAATATGGTAACGTATGTAGATTACGAAATTATTGTTGATGGAACAGTTGCAAAAGAAGGAAAGTTAGCTCCTAATTCTCCTTTTGAGGTTATTACTGCTAATTTTAATACTACTCCCGAAGAAATTTTAATCAATTTTAAAGGTAAAGATAGCCCGGATGTGTATGCACTTTCGTTAGAAGGAAATACTGGAGTGGTAATGGATAATATTCCGCTAAGAGGTTCGTCTGGAACAATTTTTACTAAGCTCGATAAAACCTTAATGGCAAACGCTTTTGCACATCTTTCACCAGATTTAATTATTCTACAATTTGGAGGAAATGTAATGCCTTACATCAAGTCAGAAAAAGAGTGCGAAGATTATGGGAATTGGTTTAAATCTCAAATAAATTTTATTAAAAGAAACAATCCAAAAGCTGCTATAATGGTTATTGGCCCGAGTGATATGTCTATTAAGGAAAAAACAACTTACGTTACTTATCCTATGTTAGAAGGAGTTAGAGATGCGTTAAAAGATGCAGCACTTTCAACAGATTGTATTTTTTGGGATATGTATGAAGTAATGGGCGGTAAAAACTCTATGCCCAAATGGGTAAATGCAGACCCGCCTTTGGCAGCTTCCGATTATATCCATTTTACACCTAAAGGAGCAAAAAAGGTTGCTGAAGAGTTTTATAATAAGCTTACCGAAATGTATGTAGATTATAAGCTAGACGAGCCTCTTAATCCGTAATTTTGTTTTTATGAATAATAACCGACTTACAGATACTATTTGTGCTATTTCTACTCCTCCAGGCGTTGGAGCCATAGCAGTTATCAGACTTTCTGGTCCTGATGCTCTAAATATTACAAACACAGTTTTTCATGGGAAAGATTTACTAAAAGTGCCATCTCATACCATCCATTTTGGAACGATAAGAGATAATGATAAAATAATTGATGAGGTATTGGTAAGTATTTTTAAAGATAAAAAATCTTTTACAGGAGAAAATGCTGTGGAAATATCTACTCATGGTTCACCTTTTATTCAGCAGCAAGTATTACAATTATTATTGAAAAAAGGAGCTAAACACGCTCAACATGGTGAGTTTACCATGCGTGCTTTTCTTAATGGTAAAATGGATTTATCACAAGCTGAGGCGGTTGCTGATGTCATTGCTGCAAATTCTGAAACTGCTCACCAATTGGCCATGGAACAAATGCGTGGAGGTTTTAGTAATGAGATTAAAAAATTGAGAGAAGAGTTGATACATTTTGCATCTTTAATTGAGTTGGAACTCGATTTTAGTGAGGAAGATGTGGAGTTTGCTAACAGACAACAACTGAAAGATTTAGTAACTAAATTACACGAAGCACTTCATCAACTAATACAATCGTTTAATGTTGGTAATGTTATAAAAACAGGTGTTCCCGTAGCCATTGTTGGAGAGCCGAATGTAGGAAAATCCACTTTGCTGAATGCATTGTTGAATGAGGAAAGAGCCATAGTTTCTGACATTGCAGGAACTACCAGAGATGTGATTGAAGATGTATTGAATATTAAAGGCATTAATTTTAGATTTGTAGATACAGCAGGAATTAGAGAGACTACCGACCAAATTGAGTCGTTGGGGATAAAAAAATCATATGAAAAAATTGACCAAGCATTAGTGGTATTATTGATGGTTGATGCGGTAACTATTTCGAAAGAAAAGTTACAAAGTGATGTGTCAAAAATTAGAGAACGCATTAGCAATAAGCAGAAAAAAATGTTTGTTATAGCCAATAAAATAGACAAAGGTAACGAGCAAGAAGTGTTACAAAAATTTGAAGGGATAGATGATGTGGTTTTTATTGCAGCTAAAGACAATAAAAATGTAGAAGAAATTACCAATAAATTATATACAAGTGTTGCCGAAGGGTTGGTAAATACTAATGATACGGTGGTTACCAATGCACGTCATCATGAGGCGTTATCTCAAGCAAATGACTATTTGTTAAGAGTGTTGGAAGGTTTAGACCAACAAATTACAGGAGATTTCTTAGCTATGGATATTCGTCAGGCACTTTTCCACCTAGGACAAATTACAGGTGAGATATCTACCGATGACTTGTTAGATAACATTTTTAGTAAGTTTTGTATAGGGAAGTAATTACTAACTCCACTACCGCAAACGTCCACGCTTGGGTTAAAGTGTCAAATTATAAACTAATAATTTATTTTCTGATTACAAAGCAAAGGTTAATTTATGCGAGGGCAAAATATGTGGTTACTTAGCTTGTGAAAAAATATTACATTTGTATTATGAATAATTTTATCATTAAGCCCTTTACTAAAATGCACTCGCTAAAACTTAGTGCCTACCTGGGTACTCTTTAATAATTTTAATTAATCAAGCAAATGGGGCAACATTTTTTAAAGTATAATTTCCTCAAAATAGTTAACAGTTAATTTTAGATTGTTAGTTCAATCAAATTACGCTAAATTTGTCCAAAATATTCTATATGACATTAATAAAATCAATTTCGGGAATTAGAGGGACTATAGGCGGCATGCCTGATGAAGGTTTAACCCCTTTAGATATCGTAAAATTTACTTCGGCTTTCGGAGCTTGGATAAAAAAAAGAGTAAATAAAAAAGAGGTAAGTATAGTAATTGGTAGAGATGCTCGTATTTCAGGCGAAATGGTGCAGCATTTAGTAATTGGAACTTTGCAAGGCTTAGGAATAAATGTAATAGATTTGGGTTTAAGCACTACGCCAACAGTAGAAGTCGCGGTAGCTATGGAAAACGCTTCGGGAGGAATTATTCTTACTGCTAGCCACAATCCTAAACAATGGAATGCGTTGAAATTGCTCAACGAAAAAGGTGAGTTTATTTCCGCTACCGATGGAGAAGAAGTCTTGAGAATGGCAGCAGCCAGTGAGTTTGAATATGCCAATGTTGATGAATTAGGAATATATACTGTTGATACTACTTATTTAGATAAACATATACAAGCAGTGTTAGATTTGCCATTGGTAGATGTAGCTGCTATAAAATCTAAAAACTTTACTGTAGCAATAGATTGTGTGAACTCCACTGGTGGAATATTCTTACCACCATTGCTAAATGCGTTGGGAGTGAAAGAAATAATTGAATTATACTGTGAACCAAATGGTATTTTTCCACACAATCCAGAACCATTACCAGAAAACCTTACAGAAATTGCCTCAGTAATGAAAAAACAAAAAGCTGACGTTGGTTTTGTAGTAGATCCAGATGTGGACAGGTTGGCAATTGTTTCGGAAGATGGAGAAATGTTTGGTGAAGAATATACGTTGGTTGCTGTTGCAGATTATGTGTTGCAAAACCAAAAAGGAAATACCGTTTCTAATTTATCTTCAACAAAAGCATTGCGAGATGTTACTGAAAAACAAGGAGGTATTTATTTTGCTTCGGCTGTAGGAGAGGTGAATGTAGTGGAAATGATGAAGAAAGAGAATGCCATTATTGGTGGTGAAGGTAACGGAGGAATTATCTATCCTGAATTACATTACGGTAGAGATGCTTTGGTAGGTATTGCCTTGTTTTTAACGCATTTAGCGAAAAGCAATATAACTTGTTCAGAATTAAGAAACAGTTATCCTAATTATGTAATGTCAAAAAATAAAATTGAGTTGACTCCTGATATTAATGTGGATGAGCTGTTGGTTCAGTTGCAACAAAAATATACAGATAAAGAAATTAATACCATTGATGGTGTTAAAATTCATTTTGATAACGGATGGGTACATCTAAGAAAATCGAATACCGAACCTATTATTAGAATTTATGCCGAAAATACTACTAAACAAAAAGCAGACGAACTAGCTCAACAGATTATTAAAGATGTAGAAGAAATGGTTAAGTTAGTTTAGAAGTTTAGGAGGTTAGGAGTTTGAGGCTAGAAGTTTGAGGTCCCGAAATATGTTTTTCTTTGAAAAACTAATATTTCGAGGATGCTCGAAAAAATAAAGAATTGAAAATTCTTGTTTTTTCGGCATTTGAGGTTTGAGGTTCTGCGATAATCAGCGTTATCTGCGGGAAAAACATAGAGATTAATAAGTAACAATAAAATAAATGAAAGTATATTTAGATAATGCAGCAACAACTCCTATGGATGAAGAAGTGATAGCAGCAATGATTCCCGTAATGAAAGAAAATTTCGGAAATCCTTCTTCTGTTCATGCTTTAGGACGACAATCAAGAGCTATAATTGAAAAAGCCAGAAAGCAAGTTGCAGGGTACATTAATGCTGCTCCGTCAGAAATTTTCTTTACTTCAGGAGGGACAGAGGCAGATAATATGGTACTGAGAAGTTGCACTGAAGATTTAGGTGTAAATCACATCATTACCTCTGCTATTGAGCATCATGCAGTTATAGATACAGCTCAGTGGGTAGAAAAGCATAACAATATTAAATTAAGCTTAGTTAACATTGACGACAAAGGCTACGTAGATTTGAACCATTTAGAGCAATTGCTTGAAGAGAGTGAAGATAAAAAAACCTTGGTTTCTTTAATGCACGCCAACAACGAAATTGGCAATTTACTACCCCTTAAAAAAGTTACTGAAATTTGTAAAAAATACCAAGCTTATTTTCATTCCGATACGGTACAAACTGTAGGACATTATCCTTTTGATGTTAGGGAGTTGAAAATAGATTTTATGACTTGCTCTGCTCATAAATTCCACGGACCAAAAGGAACAGGATTTTTATTTGTCAACTCAGATTTGCAGTTAAAACCAATTATTACAGGAGGAGCTCAAGAAAGAAATATGCGAGCAGGAACCGAAAATATTTATGGAATTGTTGGATTGACTAAAGCCCTAGAAATTGCCCATAGAGATATGGAAAATCATGAAAAACATATTAAAGGATTAAAACATTACATGGCTGAAGAGCTTAAAAAAGTGTTGCCAAACATTGAATTTAATGGTGATCCTATGGGAGATAGCTTATATACCGTTTTAAACGTTCATTTTCCTCATTCAGATATGGATGAAATGTTAATTTATAACTTAGATATAGAAGGAATTTGCGCTTCTGGAGGTAGTGCCTGCTCATCTGGAAGCTCAGTAGGTTCGCATGTTTTAATTGGGTTGGGAATTAATCAGGAGCAACCTTCATTGCGTTTCTCTTTTAGTAAATACAATACTAAAGAAGAAATAGACTATACCATTAACGTGATTAAAGAATTATTTGGAAAATAATTAAAAAGTAAAAAAATAGAAACCATAAATACAGACACATGAAATTTTTTATAGACACAGCAAACTTAGACCAGATTAAAGAAGCACAAGATTTAGGTGTTTTGGATGGCGTAACAACGAATCCTTCATTAATGGCAAAAGAAGGAATAACAGGTTATGATAACATTATGAAACATTACAAATCCATTTGCGATATAGTTGATGGAGATGTTAGTGCTGAGGTAATTGCTACAGATTTTGAAGGAATGGTGAAAGAAGGAGAGTTTTTAGCTTCTTTACACCCTCAAATAGTAGTAAAAGTACCTATGATTAAAGAGGGAATTAAAGCTATTAAATATTTTTCTTCTAAAGGAATAAGAACCAACTGTACGCTTATTTTTTCGGCAGGACAAGCGTTATTAGCTGCTAAAGCCGGAGCAACCTATGTGTCTCCATTTATTGGTAGGTTAGATGATGTTTCCACTAATGGAATTCATTTAATTGCTGAAATAAGAATGATTTACGATAATTACGGATACGAAACGCAAATTTTAGCCGCTTCAGTTCGTCATACTATGCACATCATACAATGTGCTCAAATTGGAGCTGATGTAGTAACTAGTCCGCTAAGTGCGATAACTGGTTTGTTAAAACACCCTTTAACAGATAGCGGTTTAGCACAGTTTTTAGCCGACCATGCTAAGGGGAATAAGTAATTTTGTTAGTTCTCAAGTTTTAGGTTTTAGGTTTGATGTTGGAAGATATAAAAAGTTAATGGTTATACGTTAATAGTTAATCGACAACTAACTGTGAACTGATATGCCGTGAACTGATAACTATTAACCAATAACAATTAACGAATAACAAATAACTCCAAAACAATGCTAATAAAAATTTACCCAGAAAACCCTGATGAAAGAAGAATACAACAAGTAATTGATGTGTTGAAAAAAGGTGGTGTAATTGTCTATCCAACTGATTCTGTTTACAGTATGGGGTGTGATATGACTAACAAAAGGGCAGTAGAGAAAATGGCTCAACTAAAAGGGGTTAAGTTAGAAGAAGCTAATTTTTCGTTGATATGTTATGATTTAAGCAACATTTCAGAATATACCGTTCAGTTTGGCACCGACATCTATAAAATGATGAAAAGAGCTTTGCCTGGACCATATACCTTTATTTTAAATGCCAATAAAAACATTCCAAAATTGTTTCAATCTAGAAAACAAACCATTGGTATTCGTGTGCCAGATAATAACATTGCCCGAACAATTGTCAACCAATTAGGGAATCCTATGTTGTCAACTTCTGTGTACGATGATGATGAAATTTTAGAATATACTACCGACCCGGAGTTAATTCACGAACGATATGATGGACAAGTAGATCTAGTGATAGATGGCGGCTATGGAAATAACGAAGCATCAACAGTAATAGATTGCACAGGAGAAACGCCTGAAATTGTTCGACAAGGAATTGGCGTAGTGGATTTTTAAGTGAACGAAGAAATATGATATTTAATTAAATTAAGTTATAAATAAAAATATCTACAACGATGAAAAAATCATTAACTATAGTGTTCTTACTATTATTGATTGTAATCAATTCTAAATCTCAAACTATTGAAGAATTATATGAAGAAGAAAATTTTAAAGAATTAATAAAGTTTGAGAATAAAATAGATGAATTAAATACGGAACAAATTTTTTTTGTGGGGTATGCCTTTTTTCAGCTTGAAAATGATGATAAAGCAATTGAAATGTATAATAAAGCAATTGCAAAAGGATTAGATAGTGATTACATTTATTTATACAAAGGACTTTCGTTAAGATATGATAAGCAATATAAAGAAGCGATTGAAAACTTTAAACTTGCAATAAATAGAAACCCAGAATCTCAAAAGAACTATACTGAATTAGCCAATACCTTTTATTTTCAAGAAAAATATGATTCAGCTTTGGTGTACTTTTATAAAGCAAGGAATTTAGATTTTCAGCTGGGAGATCCATATTTTAAAATTCCTAATATTTTTCATATTCAAGAAAAATTTAAAGAAGCATTAGAAGAGTATCAAATAAGTGCATCTTTAATAAATAAAAATGACCCAATATATATAGACTTGATTAAGTCGATTGGACAATTAGAATATACTGTGTTTAAAAGATATGGTTATGCGATTAAAGCATATTCGGAAATGATTTCATTAATTCCAAAAGATTATGATATGTATCCTAAACTTATAAAAGCCTATTATGCAAATGAAGATTATGCAAAAGGTGATAGTTTGTTTACTATAATGAAATTAGAGTATGAAAAAGGAAAGTTATCGGAAGAATACCAACAATATGGTAGTGTAGCAATAGATGAGTTTGAATGGGATGGTCAGAAAATAATAACTTATAGAAATTTTAAAGAACCTAGTAAAACGCTTGATATTATATATAAAATTTACCTTTTGAGTAAAGATGGTAAATCTATAGAAAGAACATTAATGACAGAGAAAACAATCCAAATTAAAGAAGATGGAGCAAAACATTTGTTATGTGAGAGAGAAAAAAATGGTACTCACCATACCTATCCTTATGGCTGGTCTTCAGATAAAATAGATTATCCAAGTTTAAAAAAAGCTGTTATTTTCGTTTTAAATAAAGAAATGAATCCTGCGGCTTCTTCAAATTTTGGAGTAAAACAAACAAAATCCAATAAGAAGAAGAAAAAAAATAAATAACAGATTAAATGTAAAAATGAAATATTTTTAATATATAGCTAGACTTTAAATCAATAATAACACATAATCTGTTACAAGCATTTGCATAATCTGTTACAAGCATTTGCATATTCTGTTTCAAGCATTTGCTTGGAACTTATAAAAAAAAACCTTCTCGCTTTCAAGCATTTGCTTGGAGAATAAATAGTCGAACCTTAAAAATTCCATTTTAGGCTAAAGGTTTTAAAAAATAGA
>JAVVER010000094.1:0-13434 GCA_032251145.1 Vicingaceae bacterium
ATATTGAGCATCTTCTAACCATTGGCTTTTATTACCTTTAGCTAATTCATTTAGTTTTGCTATTATTTCTTTTATATTCTTCTCCATAATTTCCTAATTCTATATATCCTAAATCTTCTTCGTTAATTATAAATTCTTCTTTCAAATATGCTGTTGTTGCTTTTAGCTTTTTTAATTCTTCTTTTAGATGCGGTGGTCTCATGTCTTTGGTTAACTTAATTGCACCGCCTGAAACAAAATAAACATCCTGAGCCAATCTTATGGCATACACTCTAAGCCAAGATTTTCTTTTTGTTCCATAAGCTTTAGATTCGATGTATTCATTGCTTCTTATTTCCTTGTGTAAAGAGGTAAACACTACCTTTTCTAACGTATTTTTCGCATTGGAGTTATTAATACTATTCTTTGCTGCATGTAGTATTTTTTTCTCAAACTTAAATGCCTCATTGATTGTTCTTGTAATTGCATCTTCAATTGATAGGTGGTTGTAAATACCGTTTTTTAAGTCGTGTTTATTGTCTTCAAAAAATTGTTCCAAGTATTCTATATCTTGCCATTGGTCAAAAAGGGTTTTAAACTCATCGTATACTTTTCCATTATAACGAACAGCGTATAAACTTCCTTCTACTACGGCAAATATATCAACAATTCTCATCAAATCAACTTATAAGTTTATTTTTTGCACAATTTTTAACATTTTTTAAACAAACATTTGTTGCAACAAGCCTTTTTTAAATTGTTGCGTGTTTTCTAATTGGGTATTTACCAACCCTATTCTATCATCAATAGCACATAAAAAATTGGCTATTTTGGTTTGTTCTTCAATAGATTTAGGAATAGTAATTTTTATACCACTCATTACATTATTCATCAATTTTGGATTACCTACATATGAAACGTGTCTTGTTGTAATTGTGTTAAGTAGCTCTGCTATCATTTGATTTGCATATCCTTCACCACTCAATAAAACACCACATACATTAGTACAATAAAACTTTCCTTTCCTATATTTTGTTACCCCAGCATTAGCTCCATCAGTAGTCCAAGTGATTGCATTTTCAAATAAATATTCATTAAAATAACCCATCAAACCATCATTTAAGGTTTGTGAAGAATAAACAGGGTATTTAAAATCATTTTCACTTGAATTTTTCACTTTTGTTGCAGCTAAAACCTGTCCTCTTGTTACCTTAAAAATTTCAGATATTTTCTTTTCTTCCCAATCAGGGTAGTTGTTGCCTTTATCATCTTTAAACCTCAGTTTTTGAGAAAAAATTTGCTGCATAACGCCTTTTTTGTATTGCTCTAATCCTTGCTTCTTTTTTTGTAACAGTTCTATTTTACTATCTACTGCGGTTAAAAAGGTGGCTATTTGGGTTTGTTCTTCTTTTTGTGGAAATGTAAACTTTATTTTATAAAAATCTGAATGGTTTAAATCGGGAATTGTTGAAGTACCTGCTAATCTTAGTATATAGTTTTGTGTACTACTTAGATTTAAGAAATTTACTAAGTATTCTTTCACTATTGTTTTAGGATAAGCTATTTTAAAGAAGTTATTATGAAATGCACCTTCAACATTTGTTACAACTTTACCAGTATTACCAGTTCTTGTCATTAATATATCATCCTTCTCGCATATAACTGATTTTGGAGCATCTTTTATGAAATATTTTTTATCGGAATTTGTTCTTAGAAACTCATTTGTAATATAAAACATAGTGCCTTCTTGCTTTTCAGTTAACCTTTCTGAAATAGCAATTTGTAACCCTTGATTTATTTTAACAATATCTTTAAAAGGTTTTTCTTCCCATTCTCCACTAAACTCAGAAAACCTCAACTTTGGTATGTTCGTTTGTTTACTCATACTAAAAAGGCGTTGAAATGTTTAACTGTTTGCAAAAATCAGCAATAGCTTTATCGGTTGTTGTTATATCCTTTTCTAATGCCTTTAAGTCATTAGCAACTTCATCTAAATCAATGGTTGCTTCTTCTTCAAAAGTATCTACATAACGTGGTATGTTCAGATTGTAATCGTTTTCCTTTATCTCATCAATAGGGGCAACATAACTGTATTTATCTATGGCTTTACGTTCTCGGTAAGTGCTTATTATTTTATTTATGTTTTCTTCGGTTAATTGGTTTTGGTTGCCTACTTTTTCAAAGTCATTACTGGCATCAATAAACAATACATCTTCGCTATTTATTCGGCATTTACTCAATACTAAAATACACGTTGGTATGCTTGTACCATAAAATATATTGGCTGGTAAACCTATTACGGCATCTAAATAGTTTTGCTTTTCTATAATGTACTTTCTAATGGTTTCTTCAGCAGCACCTCTAAACAATACACCGTGAGGCAATACACACGCCATTGTTCCATTTTCGGCTAATTGGTGTATCATGTGTTGCACAAAAGCAAAATCGGCTTTACTGGTTGGTGCTAACTTTCCGTATTGGCTAAAGCGTTCATCATTATCATTTAAAGGATTGTCTTTACCCTTCCATTTAGCACTAAAAGGAGGATTGGCAACTATGGCTTCAAAACGCAAATCAAAATGCTGAGGTTCTACCAACGTATCTTCTTGTTGTATGTCAAACCTACTGTAATGTACATCATGCAAAATCATGTTCATTCTAGCTAAGTTAAAAGTAGTACGGTTTAACTCTTGACCGTAAAAATCACTTACCTCAACTTCTTTAGCAACACGCAACAACAACGAACCTGAACCACAAGTTGGGTCGTAAACACTTTTTAATCTCTTTTTACCAGTAGTAACAATCTTTGCCAATATTTTAGATACTTGCTGAGGTGTATAAAACTCACCTGCTTTTTTACCTGCTCCACTTGCAAACTGCCCAATTAGATACTCATAAGCATCACCTAATACATCACTATCGGCATCATCTAGTTTAAAATCAATTTTATCTAAATGTGCCAGTACTTTAGCAATTAAAGCATTTCTGGCTTCTACGGTACGCCCTAATTTGGTACTGCTCAAATCTAAGTCTTCAAACAGTTTATTAAAATCATCTTCGCTATCTGTACCCATTGTACTTTGCTCAATACCGTTTAGGATGCTTTCTAAATCTTCTAATATAAAGTTGCTTTCTTTTTCGGTATTGGCATTGCCTTTTTTTGCTATTGCACCAAACAATTCATTAGGCTTTAGGAAATAACCCAACTTAATTAATGATTCTTCTCTTATTGCTTCTAAATCATTTTTATCTGTAAGTTTTGTGTAATCTTTAACTTTCTCCGTTTCCAGCAATTTGTTGGCATACAAGTATTGTTTTTCGGAAAGGTATTTAAAGAATATAAAGCCTAAGATGTAATCTCTAAACTCATCGGCATCCATTTTACCACGCAATTCATTGGCAATGTTCCAAAGTTGTTGCTCTAATAATTTTTTTTGGTCTTCGCTCATTTATTATTTTTAAAAGGGACGGTCAAAAATAGATAAAATGATTTATATAAGCTACAATGTAAAACTTAGTTCCTCACGACTTTTACAGTTTAAACACTTTTTACTTACAATTAAAAACCCTCAAATTCAAAAACGCCTTTCGTTTTCATTTGCTTTACTTAATTTTGGTACTGTTTTTAAGAAGAAAAAAAATCCAATTATGTCATTCAAAAAATTACTTCCTCCAATAAAAAATGCCTTACAACAGTTGAAGATTGACACGCCCACTTCTTTTCAAAAACAACTCATTCCTAAAATTAAAAGTGGTGTTGATGTTATTGCTATTGCTGATGAAGGAGCTGGAAAAACAACTACGCTAATCATTAACACCATTCAAAAATTAAAAGGGCAAGCTTTTGAAGATGTGCCTAGAGCTTTAATTTTTGTGCAGAACAAAGAGGCTGCTTTGGCCTTAGAAGAAAAATTTAACCAATTCACCAAATATACCGATTTAAGAATTTTTTGTGCTTATGAAGAAAGTACTATTCAATTTCAAAAAGACACTATTTACACAGGGGTAGATATTGTTATTGGTACTCCAAAGAGATTAAATAAAATTTATTTCCAAAATGGAATTAACCTTACTGGTTTACAATTGTTAGTAATTGAAGATGCTGATTTTTTAGAAGGAACCAGCTTTCATACAGAAATACACAGAATTGCAGAGAGTTTAAATAAATGTCAGTTTGTTGTTTTTAGCAATTATTTTGGTTCTAGAATAGAAAAACTGCAAGATTTATTTTTGGAACATGCAGAAGTGATAGAGTTGTAATTGAAGTTCTTTTTATAAATTAGACATCTAATTTATTTAATCAAATATTTCCTCATTAAATAAAATCCGATAACTCCACAAACGGCTCCTAAGGAGTTAGCAATAAAATCATACCAATCGCCATAACGGTTGATAAAAACATATTCTTGCAATAGCTCTATTAACCCTCCCATAATTACACTAAAACTTATACTAAAAAAACTTTGTAGCTTACTGTTCAACAAAAAAGAGTTAGGCTGTTTTGAAAAACCTAAAACACTTAAAAAACTAAGTAGAGCATAAATGGCTATATGCACTAACTTATCAAATTCATCAAAAGGAGCTTTCGGCAAATTTCTTCCCGGATAGCCGCTAAGCACAACAATAATGATGAGCCAAGTTAATGCAGGTATAAAGGGTTTTAGTTTCAATTGTTTTTATTTTCAACCAACCCTTCAAGGTCTTTTAAGCTTTTTATTATTAGCCCTTGAAGGTTTTAAGTATAGTAGTTCCATAGGTACATAAAAAAACAACCAAGTAAGCCATACAGCTATTCTTGGTTGTTTTAACTATTAAATAGATATATTTATTATGCTATAATTGCTTTGTAATCGTCTGCCGAAAGTAATTCGTTTACTTCATCAGGATTAGACATTTCAATTTTAATCATCCAACCACCTTCATAAGGGTTTTGGTTTACTGATTCTGGAGCTGATTCTAAATCTCCATTTACTTCAATTACTTTACCAGAAAGTGGCATAAATAAATCAGAAACAGTTTTAACAGCTTCTACAGTTCCAAAAATAGCTTCTCTTTCAAGGTCATCTCCTTCTGTTTCAATTTCTACATACACAATATCTCCTAACTCTCCTTGAGCAAAATCAGTAATTCCTATTGTTGCTACATTTCCTTCTATTTTACACCACTCATGATCTTTGGTATATTTTAAATTTGCAGGTACATTCATTTTACTTTACTTATTAAAAAATTATAATTGATTGATAATTCATTCGGCTAATTTATGACTTTTTGGATAACCTCCAAAAATATTTAACTCGAAATATATTTAAATTCAGAATTATTGCGATAAAGTAAATCTCAAGCTAATCCCTGCATTGGTGTTAGAGGTTGGAAATGTGGTAGATATAAATGGTGTGGTAGATACATAATCGTAAAAAGCTCTTAGGTTTAAAAACTGACTAACTCTGTAATCGGCAGTAAAACGAATAGACAATACTTTTTGTCCGCTTGTTAATTGATTTACTTCTTCTACAATTCTTCTAATTACGGTTTCGTTGCTTCTTAAAGATACATCTACTCTAGCATCAATATCGCTTCTTATTACTCTATTTTTAGAAAATGGGAAACGAACTTGCTTAAATTTATAACCTGTACCAACTGTCCATTCACTACCTTGAATTTCTGTAATTTGATTATTGTTAATACTTAAAGATGCATTTCTATCTTTTGCATACTCAATACGGATAAGCATACTGTTTTCTAAGGTCATATCTGCACCTAATAACGGACTAAACTGCTCTGAAATTGAAATTCCAGAGACTTGATATTCTGAAATAAAGTTTCTGTTAATATCTCTGTTGGCTCTACCATCTTCAAAATTTAAATTGGTGGTAAATGAGCTAACATTAAAAGTAGAACGATAAGAGTGAGTTAATGTAAATTGCTTGAAAATAGTAGCTAACAGAGGTAACTTGCTTAATCCATCAAAAGTAATTCTCCAATTGGGCATTGGAATATATTTTTCAAACGATTTAAGAGAAACTTTATCTCCCGATTTTCCTGAATACCCAGCAATAAAAGCAGGGATTAATACCTCTTGAGAGGTAGCTCCATAGCCATCTGCATATACATTATTAATTAATCCATTTGAGTTTGCATCCTGAGCTCCCAAACGTTGAGATATAATAGCTCTTTCCTCTAAAAACTTATCGAAAACTGAAGATGAACGATCATCGCTATTATTAGATGCAAAAGCAGTTCTAATAGACATAAAAGACATACTTAAGTTTCCCATTTCTACAGGCGTTACAAAAAAGAAATCGTTTCTTCTATCTCCTCTAAGTGAATCAGTAAAAGCATTAGGCTGTATTTCAAAAAATTGTTGAGTTAAATTAGTGGAGTAATTTCTTGTTGCGTTTAACTGAATTCGTAAAGTGTTAATAGGACGAAGCGTTGCTCTTAAGTTATAATTTTCGGCATATGTTGTATTGTAGTTATACATTAGGGAATTGGATTGCAACCAATCTCTTTGAGCAGCACTCATAGCAAAATCATCTTCTTGCATACCGGCAATAAAGTTAAACCCTGGTGCGGTAAATCCATTATTAAAACCCATTATTTCAGTTTGTTGATTATATCCTGGCAATAATGTCCCTCTAGTTCTGGTGTAAGTTCCTGAAATATTTTTCGGACTCATCATTGTTATCCATAAAGGGTCTAAAGGATATATTTTATCTTTTTCTCTCCATAGTTCAACTTTTGTTGTATCTGAATCTTTAAACTTTTTAGTGTCGAAACGCTTAATTTCTGCAGGCGGCAATCCAGGTTTCCATCCTCTTAATTTAGCATTTTCTGCATCTGTTTTGTTGGGATCTGGCTTTCTATTTCTTTGTGCTTTCTTTCTAGCTCTATCTCGCTGTCTTTTTTCTACCTCTTTTAAAAAGTTAATTTGATTATACAATTTAGTCATATTTAACTGACTGTTTAAAGTAACTGTATTAGAATTCTGAATGGTATTTCCTAGTGTATCAGCTCCTATTGGTGCTCTTTGCCAATCATAATCACCTCCGTATTTAGCCGTTAATGTAGCAAAATCCATAAAAGGTAATTTATCAATAGGTACAGTATAGTTCAAGTTAAAGGTATGATGATAATGCATGTTAGTTCCAAATTCTTTTATACTCTGCATTACAGTATCTTTCCACGCACTATATTCATCTGGGTAATTTTTATCTACCCTACCCCCTGTGGGTCTCCCTTGGAATTCAATAGGTTCATTAACAACGGCATTATTTGTGGCTGTAAAATCGAAGGTTAATGCTTTGGTAATATCTTGTCGGTAGCCATAAATTCTATTCCAATTAAAATGTTTTTGATAAAAAGTAGGTAACTCAAAATCGAACCCTGTATTATTTCTTGCTCTTCGTTGCGTGTATTGTCTGTCTATATCTGTTTGAAAAGAAAGTTGTTTGGGTAATAGATAGAAATTAAAATCTTTAAGTAGCTTAGCCTGTTTACCATCAGCCATTTTAAGGTTTTCAAAAGGTTTATAATTTTTAGGGGTACTGGTAAAAGAATAAGCTATACCACCTTTATAGGTTTTTCGGGTATCAAATTCTGTATCTATATCCCTAAATTGAAACTCAGAATATCCGTAATTAAAGGAAACATTTGATATATCGTAAAAGCGATTTTTCTCTTTACCTTTAGCTGGTAATTTACGAACATTAGTAAAGTTAATGCTTTTCCTGGTGGTAACGGTTTGAGTTCTATCTGCCAAAGAATCTTTTTCTTGTTGACTAAAAAGCTCACTATTTAACTGATCTTTCAATTCTATATCGGGGTCTAAGGGATTAAACTTTGGTGTAATAATTTCTTTAGAATTGCTATAATATACAGGTAAGCTTATTCCTATTTTTTCTGGAATAAATTTACCCATTTCTACACTAGTTGAAACATCGTAAGATTTTATGGTTTCTAATTGTCTTTCGTTTAATTTTTGATCGACACTACCAAAGCCGGGTGTACTATAAGCACCTGCTAAGGTCATTGTTCCTAAATCTGCCAACTGAGCTGTTAAACGACCTCTTGTTGCCCATCCTCCTTCATTATCAAACTCAGTCATTCTTAATTCATTTGCCCATATTTCTGCACATTTAGCAAGTCCATCATCGTCAATAGCAGTAGAGTTAGATTGTTTAGGATTTCTTATACCAATCATAAACACTTTAACATTAGCTAAATTCGGATTACCTTTAATCCGCATTATGTTATTGCCATCTTCTTGTTCATAAGGTCTAATAATTATTACTCCAGAATTTGGATCTCCCAACAAACTGTTTCTTAGCATTTTCATATCGGTAAGTAATGAAAATTTCAAATCAATTTCGTTTTCATTAGGCCAAACAATTTCTCTATCTGCTTCGTTTGAATTGTTTTCAGTATCATATCTTCCTGGAGGAGTTACTTTTAGAGGCACTTCATACTCGTAATAATTATCGTTAAAATCTGTTCCCATACGGATAAACAAAGATAAATCACCATCATTTAAAGGAATAGTGGGGTTGCTTTCTTGTGCATGAACAAACATTTTTAATCTTTTGTACCTTCTTAAATCTTGATCCATTACTTTAAAAGCGGCTCTGGCATCACCATCTTTTAGGTTACATACATTTAAGGATAATGATTGCTCATTTAACTGACGCAGTGTTGCTCCTGTTGATGGATTTGGGTTTAACTCTCTATCAATTCCTGGTGGAATAATGTAGTTTACTGGAGTTTTCTCACTATTTTCCTCCACATTTACTGCTCCAACAATAAAGGTTGTTTCATTATCATCATTTCCTATATAATCTCCTGGACTCAACAAGCTTTTGGTGTATTGTCTCCATTCTCCTCTTATTAAATCTAATCGGGCAAAACGCAATACTACTTTCTCGTTAAATCCTTTCATAAACATACGCATAAAACGTATTGATTTAAAATCTCTTAAGTTACCCACTACTTTGTCTGGCTCTCTAATAGGAATTTTAAATTGATACCAACGTACCATTCTATTTCTTCCATCTCTAGTTGTAACATTTGCTTCTAACACATCGGTAATATAGTTGTTTCCAATGTTTGATGGGTTTACTTCTGTTGGGTTTAAATTAATTTCATACTGAAAATAATCTTCTCTAAAATCTAAGTTATTATTTTGGTTGATGTCTTCAATATCTGGTCGGGTAGTACCTGAAGTGGAATAACTTTCGGTGTATTGAGCTGCCGTAGGAGAATTACCTTCCATTCCGTTATAGTTTTTATATCTATCTAAAATGGATAGTTGAGCAGAATCATAATCTGTACCTCTGTAATGATGGTAGTTATCTGCGGAAGCATCTGCTCCCCAGGTAGTTCCAAAAAAAGCTAATTCATCAGCATCATTTAACCCATCCATTCCAATATCCTGAAAAATTCTTGCGTTATTATTATTATCAAAAGCATTTACCAATACTTGTACTCTTGGCACACGCCCCCAAATGGTAGTATCAACTAATTCAATATTAGCTCCTGTATTATAATCAATAGCAGATGTAGGCAATCCATTTTCAAATGCTTTTCTTCCATCTCGCAAAATATCTTCCGAAATATTACCTAAATTAAAATATAATTTACCACCAGCATGATTTGGATTTCCATCTTCATCATGAAAAGGATCCATTACCCAAAACTGAATAAATTCTACATTGGAAGACTCAAAGTCAGTTGTATTTACTTGCCTCATAATTCCTCCCCAACTATTTGTTGGGTTTGGTAAAATATTATTACCTGCTTGTGGATTAAAATTGTACTGTCCTCTTTCTTCGGGGTAAAAAGCTACATCAAAAACAGGTAAGTTAGTTACAATACCATTGTCAGGACTTTTAAATGGGAAAACCTCCGTTTCTAACACTTCTCTCATATAATGATTCGATTGCATTAATGGATCATTTTGAATATGATTAGGCGTTTCTGAGTTGTTTCTCCAAAAAAGCGGATCGATAACATACCAAGCAGTTTTAGCTGCATTAAATCTAAAGTCTAATGAATCTGCTAATGGCAATTCTCCTTCGGGAAATAAGGCTGGCTGACCTTGAGGTGTACTTGCCAAGGTCCACATTTGAAAACTTTTCATATCAATTCTTGATTGACTCCCCTCAAAGTCATCTAAATAAGCTGTTCCATCTTTACCAATAGCGCCTGGGTTTCCAGGAATAAGATGCGCAAATTCACCTTCAAAAGTAATGCTCGATTTTTCTTTAGTACTATAAAGTGGCAATTTATCCAACGCTCTTGTTATAAATGGTGCTTCCTTAGTATAATTCACATCTAATCCCCAAATGGTATTATTAATAGGCTCCTCACCAATATTTACTTTTCTGGTCAATGGTCTTTCCGAAAGCCTGATAATGGTACCCCCAATATTAAAATCATCATTAATTTTATAATCGAAACGAGAACCCATTAATGTTTTGGTTCTAATATTAAAAAGCGACTGACTTTCTAAAGAGATTTTTATTGGAGTTCCTGATTGCAAAATTCCTTCATCAATAATTTTTACTCTACCCAAATTATAATCCACAGTATATTGCACATTTTCTACCAAAGTAGCTCCACCAGCTGTTACCACTACCGAACCTTGGGGAACATTCATCGCATTTAAAGAAATATCTGAACTTACAGAAGAAGAATACTGCCCTCTAATCCTATATCTATTTTTAACAGCATCTTGCTTGGCAAGCATTTGGGTTGTTGTATAAAGCGTATCAAAAGCAAACTTTTCTCCCAATTGAGCATTACTAAACTTGCTCCTTATATGGGAGCCAAAAGGCTCTAAGACTGGAAAATAGACCCTACCTGTTCGAGAGTTTACGGTAACACCTTCAATAAAATCAAAAACTCCATCTGGAGAAGCTTGATTGATATTATTTAACCTATCTAAGTTTAACACTTGAACCAATGGTATTCCATTAGGCTCTCCTTCTGGTAAAAATGGTATTTCCACTCCCGTTGCCGGATTTAAGTAAAAAACATTAAAGAAAAAATCTTCCTGAGAAATATTAAAAGCTCCCAAAGAATAAACGTTTTTCATCATCAAATCCCACATAGGAAGTTCTGTGTCAATAGTAGTTCCTCTCAATAATTTCACATACAATGAACTTTGACCAGGCACTCCATCTGTTGAAAATTCCCCAACTTGATATACTTGTCCGTCTAAGGTATATTGAAAAGCTACCGCCAAGATATCATCTTGGTTAAGGGAAGAATTTAACGAGATATAACCTAATTGAGGGTTTAACGTATATTCCTGAGGTCTTAATAATTTGGCATTTTCATATTTTTCAAAATCTATTCCGTTATCAA
Source organism: Vicingaceae bacterium (assembly GCA_032251145.1). Lineage (GTDB taxonomy): Bacteria > Bacteroidota > Bacteroidia > Flavobacteriales_E > Vicingaceae > BRH-c54. The sequence goes on from JAVVER010000094.1 coordinate 11,341, forward strand.
AACCAATTCTTTCTAATTCTTGAGCTGAGTTTACAAAGCCTCTAATGGCTGCCGTATCGTAAGTTGATGCTCCATTTAAATTGGGATAAAGCGTGTTGGCTTCATTATCAGGAAAATTAGCCAAGGGAGAAATGTTGGCATCCATTACCAAGGTGGAGTTATGAATATCCCCTTGAATCCCCTCACCTAAATCCATAAAACCGATAATATTTTTGGTGTTTTCTACCGCATTATTTCTATTAGAAACCCAAACCTCTACCCTTGTTATAGTAGCTCTGGAAGAAATTACAGGTAAACTAGATAGCGATTGCTCGTAATTATTTCTAAAATATTGAGATAAAAAAAAGTGACGGTTTTCTTCATAATCTGAAGCTTCTTTTTCAAACTTTTGAATTTGAGCTCCTCCTTGCACATTGATTTCTTTACGCTCCCCTTTTTCCTGAGAAATTACACTAGTAACGTACATTCTACCAAACTTCAACTCTGTTTTTAATCCAAATAAAGTTTGACTACCAGTAATTAACGTTCCTTTTAATGGCAAAGCAACGTTACCTGCCTCAATGTTTTGAATAATCTCATCTTCAGATCCTTCATCAATAGAATATTCTATTTTCATCCTGTTTTCAAAATCAAAAGTTGCCTCCGTATTATAATTAAAAGACAACTTCATTTTTGTACCAATGTTCCCTATAACATTTAGCTGTATTTGCTGATTAAAATCGAAAGTGGTTAAACTTCTTTGATGTACGGGTAATACTGGGTTATCTCTGGTAGAACGATTTATTCCGAAAGATAATTCTGCCGAACCTTGCGGACGAATATCAATAGTATTTCCTCCAAAAATTCTATCAAACGCTTTACCTTTAACATTTAAGGTTGGTCTGAAGCCTTTGGTTTGCTCCATAGCATCGGCATCGGCTTTTTGTTTCCAATAATCTTGTAATGATTTTTTTGAATCGTATTCTAAATACTCTTCAAAAGTCATGTAAGTAGGATCTCTAAAATTTTTATCGCCTATTCTTTGGTAATAGTTGTAAGTGCCTGTTTCGGGGTCGTATTCAAAACCCGATTTAACATTGCTCGGATTATCTAAATACAAACCTCCTGTATTAGTACTATTCGGGGTTGTCCCTTCATCATCAAAAGGATAAATTAAGTCTATTTCAGGGCTATCAACAGGCAATATTAGCTCATTCGTATTCGGACGAGCTATAGAATTTGTTGGATGAGCTATCCAATTTGTAAGAGTTATTACAAAGGAAAGCCCAACAATAAAAAATATTTTTTTATATGTTACCTTGTTTACTACCAAATTAATAAAGCCCCCTTAAAGGCTTTTCAATGTTTGTTTAATAAGCTGTTCCACACTCATATCCTCTGAAACAGTAAGTATTTTATTTAGTGCAACTTCTGCTGGTTTTTTAGCAAAACCTAGCATAATTAGTGCACTTAACGCTTCATCTTTAATAGTATTGTTTGAAACAGCAAAATTTATATCATTTTCTCCAACTTTTCCTATTTTATCTCTTAAATCAATAATAATTCTTTGGGCAGATTTTGCTCCAATTCCTTTCACACCCTTGAGTGTATTCACATCTCCTGTACTAATTGCTCCTTTAATTTCTGTAGCGGTTAATGAAGATAAAATCATCATTGCTGTAGCAGAACCTACTCCCGAAACAGAAATTAATAACCGAAACAATTCTCTTTCACTTTTATCTTTAAAACCATAAAGCAACTGAGCATCTTCTCTCACTATCATGTGCGTATGTAACAAACAGAGCTCATCTGCATCTATTTTTGAGTAAGTGTTTAGCGAAATATTAATTTGATATCCCACCCCATTGCAATCTATAATTACATAGGTTGGTGTTTTTTCTATTAATCTACCTTTTATTTGAGCTATCATTTTTTTGGTTATTTGTTAATAGTTAATTGTTATTTTGTTTGAGGTTTGAGATGTATATTCTTTGCGATGGGCTACACCCATACGCTTTATAAATTACGCTCCTTCGGAGCTTTGAGTTTATAGTTCATATATTTCTAATCTCTAATTTCTAATCTCTAATTTCTAATCTCTAATTTCTAATCTCT
>JAVVER010000095.1:0-13355 GCA_032251145.1 Vicingaceae bacterium
ATCTAATTTATTAACAAACAATATGTTGAATACTTTTTAAGGGGTGACTAATTATCGCTTTTGTAATGAATAGTGAAGAAAGAAATAAATCTGAATTAGGAGTTTTTCACCTAAGACAAGCTTTAGGAATTTATCTTACTAGCTTTTCTATGATGATTGCAAGTTTTATATTGGTATTTATTCCATTTATTGGGTGGATAATAGCCATTTTAATTAACTTGTGCTATATCGGTATTTTTATATTTTGGATATTAGGACTTATTGGAGCTGTTAATGGTGAAAGAAAAGCCGTACCTCTTTTAGGAGCTTTTTATCAAAATATTTTAAAGGATATTAAGTAAAAGTATTGCAACTTATTGCTACAAAAAGAGCATTAACTTTTATTAGTTAATGCTTTTTTAATATAACTCATACTGCATTAACAACTAAGCCTCTATGTCTAAATTTTTTAATTTGAATCGGTATTCAGAATTTTCTCTTTGGTAAGAACCATCCATTTGCTCAGTAAGAGTTTCAACTAACTCTAGACCAAATTGATGTTGATTCTCAAAAGGTGTCTTCCAAATACCATTATCACTATATAACATTACAAATTCTGTATTGCTTACAGCCGAAAGCTCAATGCTAATCCTCCTATCCGATTGTTCATTATTAAAAGCATGCTTAAAAGAGTTAGAAAGCAACTCATTCAATAACAACCCTAATGGCACCACAGTTTTAAGTCCAATAAAAATATTATTGGTATTAATATTTGTAGTAATAGTGTTTTCGGAAGAATGACTTGATAAAATTTCATCAATTAATTCCTTGATATAAGCATCCATATTAACATGACTTAAATTATCTGATTGATATAATTTTCGATGAATAATTGCCATAGTCATAATACGATTAATAGATTCATCGAACTTTTGACCAATATCTTCAGGTAAGTTATTTTTTTGTAAACGTAGCAAACTAGTAATAATTTGTAAATTGTTTTTCACTCTGTGGTGTACTTCTTTCATTAACAGTATGTTTTCATTATTTCTAGAAGAAATCAGTTTGTTTTGTTTTTCTAACTCTATATAAGCCAATTGTAACTCTTGTTTAGATTTTGATTGGAAAATAAGATATTGATAGGTTAAATAGCTAATAATAAAAAAAACAGCTAACAATTCTATAAACTCTCCTATAATTTCAAAAATACTTCTAGCATCCAATATTTCTATGTGTTTGTTTAGAGTGAAAACAAAGAAAAAAGCCAACAAAACAATATTAATTAGTATTAAAGTAATTCCCACCTTTCTTCCCAAACCTATAAATGCAATAAAAATACACACCATTATCCATAAAAAATCTACATAATGTGTTAGGTTCATAACTGTATTCATAGCATAATGAGCCAATACAGTTCCGCTTATTGTATAAGTCCAAAAAATGGTTTTTATCTGTTTAGTCAAATACAAATAACTTAAACAAAAAATACCAACTACTATAACCAAAAGAGAAGGAAAAACTGCACTAAATCCAGAAAAAGAATAAAAAATTGAAATTATAATAAAGGTTATTATAAATATTAAAGAAATTCGCCACGCTAATAAATACATGGCTTTATCGTAATAATTATTAAAAAAAGTAGTGTCGGGTGATATTATTTTATTTAACCATTTCATATTTAGTAAAAGTAGAAAATATCTGATTTTTTTAAAGTTTTAATAGAATTAATTTTTAATCTATTTAGTGGACTTTAAACAACTTTTTACAAATATTTAGAAATAATATAACGTTTTGTTAAGTATTTAGAAAATAATACAAAACTTTGCATACAAAAAAATTTGTTATGGAAAAATTTAAAGGAACAGGAGTCGCCATTATCACTCCTTTCAATCAAGATAAAAGCATAGATTACAATGCCTTAGAAAAATTAGTAGAATACCTTGTTACAAACGAGGTAGATTACTTAGTAGTGCAAGGTACAACAGGAGAATCGGTAACCTTAAACAACGAAGAAAAAAAGCAAGTATTAGCTTTTGTAATTAAAGTAAATAACAACAGATTGCCCATAGTACTTGGTTTAGGCGGAAATAACACACAAGCTATTCTAGATGCTTTTTCAACTACCGATTTTACTGGTGTTGATGCCATTTTATCTGTTAGTCCGTATTACAACAAACCAACCCAAGAAGGCATTTATCAGCATTACAAAGCGATAGCAGAAAAGTCTCCTTTACCCATCATTTTATATAATGTTCCGGGTAGAACAAGTTCTAACATAGCTGCTGCAACAACTTTGCGACTTGCTAACGATTTTAAAAATATTATAGCCGTAAAAGAAGCTTCAGGAAATTTAGAGCAATGTATGGAAATTATCCAACAGAAACCTGAAGGCTTTTTAGTGATTTCGGGAGATGATGCCCTTACCCTACCTTTTATTGCTGCTGGTGGCGATGGTGTTATTTCTGTAATTGCCAATGCTTTTCCCAAAGGATTTTCTACTATGGTAAAAGAAGCCTTAAATGGCAATATAGTAAATGCCAGAAAACTGCATTACCAACATTTTGAAATTATTAATTATTTATTTTGTGATGGAAACCCTGCAGGAATTAAAGCTACACTAAAAGTGTTAGGAATTACAGACGATACGGTTCGTTTACCTTTAGTTAATGTTACATCTGCTACTTTTGAAAAAATAAAAAGCTTAACAAATAAAATTATGTGACTAATTTTGAATAAGTTAAAAAATATAACATCAACCTTTACTTTAGTATTAATTTTTACACTATTTAGTTGTAACATGGAAGCAAAAAATAACGATAAACCTACAGAAAACACTAATGATACTACCACAACAGACACCATAACACTTGGTGCTGGTTGTTTTTGGTGTGTTGAAGCTATTTTCGACCAATTAAAAGGAGTGGAAAAAGTAATTTCAGGGTACGCTGGCGGAACTATAAAAAACCCTTCCTACAAAGAAGTTTGTACCGGCAGAACAGGTCATGCAGAAGTTTGTCAGGTGATATATAATCCTAACATTATTACAACCGAAGAATTATTGGAAGTTTTTTGGCAAACTCACGACCCTACTACGCTAAACAAACAAGGTGGAGATGTTGGTACACAATACCGTTCTGCTATTTTTTATCACAACGATACTCAAAAACAAATTGCCGAAGCTTACAAGCAACAACTTGACAGTTCCGATACCTTTAACAACCCTATCGTTACCGAGATTACAGCTTTTACTAATTTTTATCCTGCCGAAGATTATCATCAAGATTATTTTGAACTAAATGGCGAGCAACCATACTGTTCTGCCATCATTAAACCTAAGGTAGAAAAGTTTAAAAAGAAATTTAAAGATAAAATAAAACCTTAGAATTTTTCTAAATTCAGATTTAAATTTAAATTTGTAGAATGGATAATTTACTAATTGAAGGGACAATTAACACACCTAAGATAGATTTTGATGCATCAACCAACTTGTTAAAAATTTGGGGACGTTCAATTCCTGAACATCCTATTAACTTCTATACGCCTATAGAAAAATGGATTGACGCCTACCTTGCTTCTTTTCCAGAAACAATTACCTTAGAAATTTACCTCGATTACCTAAACACGCATTCTACAGAGTGTATGTATATCTTACTAAAAAAATTAGCCGATTATCAATTAACTTCTTTAAAAAATGTAAACGTAATATGGTTTTATGATGAAGATGATGAAGACATGGAATCTATGGGTGAAGATTTGAGTGATATCGTAAAACTTCCTATAGAGCTAAAAACGCTTTAAATCAATATAAACACTAAACAAACTAAGTTTTAAAGTGTTTTAATTAATTTCAAAAAAATAAAAAATTCAATTTACTTATGAAACGAGCCATTTTAAAACTTTCAAAAAATAAGAGAATGATTATTTAATCACTCCCCCCCTAAGAGAGGGGTTAGGGGTAAAAGTTATCGCTAGATAACTTTGGGGTGTGTCAACTTAAATTATTTTATTGAAATATTCAAAGAGCAAGGGCTCTCCCAACTTAAATAAGTAATGCTTTAATTTACAAATAAACAATAACAAAAAAAATAAACACATGAAATACAATCCTCTTAATCAGCAAACATTTACAACCAACAGAAAAAGAGTAACAGAAATGATGAAACCATCTTCTATGGCTGTTTTCAATTCAAATGATATTATGCCAACCAATGCTGATGGAACAATGCCTTTTCGTCAGAATAACGATTTACTTTATGTTTCTGGAATTGATCAAGAGGAATCTATAGTTATATTATTTCCTGAGGCTAACAATCCAGCACACAGAGAAATATTATTTGTTAAAGAAACTAGTGAACTGATTGCTATTTGGGAGGGTGCTAAATTTACTAAGGAAGAAGCTACAACTCTTTCGGGGATAAAAACTGTCTTTTGGACCAGTCAATTTGAACAAGTCTTCCATCAGTTAACTACAGAAGCAAAAACCATTTATCTAAATCAAAACGAACATTTAAGAGCTGTAAATAATGTGAAAACAAGAGATGATAGGTTTAGAAAACTTTGTCAAACCAAATACCCACTTCATCAGTACGAAAGATTAGCTCCTATTATGAGAACGGTTAGAGCAATCAAATCCACTGCTGAAATCGAAATGCTTCAACATGCTTGTAACATTACCGAAAAAGGTTTTAGAAGGGTGTTAGACTTTGTTAAACCTGGTGTAACGGAATATGAAATTCAAGCAGAATACATGCACGAATTTTTAAGAAATCGTTCCAGAGGTTTTGCTTATGAGCCTATTATAGCTTCAGGATACAATGCTTGTGTATTACATTACATAGAAAACAAGGAAACCTGCAAAGAAGGAGAAGTTATTTTAATGGATGTTGGTGCTGAATACGGCAATTTTGCTTCTGATATGACCCGATGTATTCCTGTAAGCGGAAAATTCAGCAACAGACAAAAAGATGTTTACAATTCGGTACTTAAAGTAATGAAAGCAGCTACAGCTATGTTGGTTCCAGGAACTAAAATTGATGATTACCACAAGGAAGTAGGCAAAATAATGGAAAGCGAGCTAATTTATTTAGGATTGCTCGATAAACATGATGTTGCCAAACAAGATCCTAATAATCCGGCTTACAAAAAATACTTTATGCATGGAACTTCGCACCATATAGGCTTAGATGTGCATGATGTAGAAAACAGAAACAGACCCTTAGAAGCAGGAATGGTACTGACTGTAGAGCCAGGAATTTACATAAGAGAAGAAGCTTTAGGCATTCGTTTAGAAAATGATGTGGTAGTAACCAGTGACGGACACCCTTTCGATTTAATGAAAAATATTCCTCTAGAAGCAGAAGAAATTGAAGATTTGATGAATTAATTATAAAAAATGCAAAAAGCCTTAATTTTTGGAGCAAACGGTTATTTAGGAAGACATTTAGCCATTGCTTTAAAAGCAAACAACATCGCTTTTACTCCTACAGGAAGTGCCGCAAAATCTGTAGATAATTACAACAACTATGTTCAGGCAGATATTTGCAACCAAAAAAGCTTAGTCCAACTCGATTTTAATGTAGATTACATTTTTGTGTTTGCCGCCATTACAGGGACTTCTACACAACTTTCGGACTACATAAACATGAAAACTGTTAACGAGTTAGGTTTATTACATATTTTACAACAACACCAACAAAGCAATTCAAAGGCGAAAATCATTTTACCTTCTACTCGACTGGTTTACAAAGGAAAAAGCAATGTGTTTTTAAAAGAAACCGACACACTAAAAGCATTAACACCTTATGCTCAAACCAAGATAAATGGAGAGCAACTATTAGCATATTACCAAGAACACGCAAAAATAAATTACACCATTTTCAGGATTTGTGTACCATACGGAAATGCTTTTGATGGTGCTTACTCTTATGGAACTACTGGTTTTTTCTTATCTAAAGCACAAAACGGAGAAAACATCAGCATTTATGGTGATGGTAGTCAGAAAAGAACCTTCACCCATGTTGAAGATGTTGTAAATGTAATTTTAGCTACAATTCCACACTCAAAAAGCAATAATCAAGTTTATAACATTGGAGGCAACGACCATTTAAGTGTAAAAGAAGTAGCAGAAATGATAGCTAAAAAATTTAATGTAAAGTTAGATTTTGTACCATTTCCTGATCAAGCTATAAAAATAGAATCAGGAGATACTATTTTTGATGATGCTAAATTACAAGCCAATACACCTTTTACCTACCAACATAAAATTAATGATTGGATAGAAAAAATTTAGTTCACTTTATTAACTTTCAATTATCTTAAAAACAGCCGTTTTAACTCTTTTGGTGTTGATGCTTCCTACTTTTTCTTCTAAAACCAAAGCATTGGCTTTATCCTCTTCAAAAACAGTTTTAATATCTTTAATTACTCCAAAGGGAATATTGGCTTTATGGAATTTTTCCTGAAAAGAGGATAAAGAAATGTTATTAAAATAGTTGTTCAGTAAATCATCTAACACAATCCTATTCTCTACTCTTTTAACGTTGCTCGAGAACCTTTCATCGTTAATTAATGCTGTTGCTCCAACAATAGTCAGCATGCTTTTAAATTGATTGTCCGTACCAATTGCCAATACTATCCATTTACCATCATTCGTCTGGTAAGTTTCTCCGTAAGGAGCAATATTAGGATGTAAAGAACCTAATAATCTGGCATTCTCGCCATTCATTAACCAGTTAGTCGCTTGGTTCTTTAAAGATGAGAGGGCTGCATCATACAAAGCAACTTGTACATAAGCTCCTTTTCCGCTTTGAGTTTTATTGAGTAAGGCTACTAAAATTCCTTCTTTTAATTGGTGAGCAGCCAACACATCTATCATGGCTACAGGCATTTTTAAAGGTCCAGAACTTGCTGTGCCATTCATAGCCATAAAACCTGTTTCGGCCTGTAAAACTACATCATACGCTACTCTATTATTACCTTCTCCAAAACCATTTATTTCTCCATAAATAATAGTAGGATTTATTTTTTTAATGGAAGTATAATTTAGAGAAAATTTTTCCGCATCACCGGGTTTAAAGTTAGCAATTACAATGGCTGCATCTTTTAGCAAATCAGCAACTTGTTTTTTATCGTTGGCTTGTTTTAAATCTAAAAAAAGATGTTCTTTATTCCAATTTACTGATGAAAAATAAGCGGAAACATTCTCTTGGTTACTTTTTTCTGAAGCTATTCTCCACTGACGAGTTACATCTCCGTTGGTAGTTTTGTTTTCTATCTTAATAACCCTTGCTCCCATTTCGGCAAAAAACATCCCTACATCGGGTCCAGCCAGAACACTTGCTAACTCAACAACCATTAAATCTTTAAACATTAGCTTATTTTTTTATCATTTTTATAAAAAGCTCCCTTCCTGCTCTGGGCGGAATGGAGTTCGTTGCTCTTTCCATAATGGCGACATCAAAATACGGAGAAAAATAAGTTAAATATTCTTCTTTATTGCCGCCAAATGGTGGATGGTCTGTATTTAAAACGTCATCAAACAATAAGCCTACTAACTTTCCTTTAGGCTTTAATAATGCTGCTGTGTGTTGAGTATATTTTGCTCTCAAGCTGGGATGTAACGCACAAAAAAAAGTTTGCTCCACCATTAAATCATAAACCCCTTTGTGTTTAAAAAAATCTTCACAAATTAAATTGTGTTCAGGAAAAGTAGGAACACGTTGCTTAAATTGCTGTAGTGCATGTTTTGAAAAATCCAACACTACCACATTCTTAAACCCTAACTCATTCAAGTACTCAGCTTCATACGCGTTTCCACATCCCGGAATAAGGATTTTCATTTCCTTATCCGTAAGCTGATCAAAATAATCCTTAAGTGGTGTGGAAATATGACCTATATCCCACCCTGTTTGACATTTTTCATATTTTTCATTCCAAAAATGTACTGATAACGCTTGTTCCATTATTAAGGCTTTTTAATACCCGATTTTTTTATACCGGGCTTAGTTGTTGGTTCTTTTATTTTCACTGATGAAGAGGAACATGGTCCCTGCGTATCTCCATGTGCTTGGTGTGCGGGCCATGCCGATGCTGGAATTTCTATGGTTTGAGGATTACTTGTATTTCCTGGTGGATAATGGCAAATGGTTATCTTCTCATTCCCCCCAGAATTTCCTGAGCTGCCACTATTTCCTCCTGAGTTTCCAGAACCACCACCATTTCCTCCTGAGTTTCCTGTTGAAGGAGCACAAGCACCTTTTGTATCTCCATGTGCTTGGTGTGCTGACCATGCCGAAGCAGGTATTTCTATAGTTTGTGGGTTTCCTGTATTTCCTGGTGGATAATGGCAAATGGTTATCTTCTCATTCCCTCCTCTTGGTCCACCTAAGCTCCCTCCAGAACCTCCTGGTGTTCCTCCAGGATTACCTCCTGTTGAAGGAACACAAGCTCCCTGTGTATCTCCATGAGCTTGGTGTGCAGGCCATGCTGAAGCAGGTATTTCTATAGTTTGTGGGTTTCCTGTATTTCCTGGTGGATAATGGCAAATGGTTATCTTCTCATTCCCTCCTCTTGGTCCTCCTAAGCTCCCACCAGAACCTCCAGGTGTACCACCTGGGTTTCCTCCTGTTGAAGGAGCACAAGCACCTTGTGTATCCCCATGAGCTTGGTGTGCGGGCCATGCCGATGCTGGAATTTCTATAGTTTGTGGGTTTCCTGTATTTCCGGGTGGATAATGGCAAATGGTTATTTTCTCATTCCCTCCTCTTGGTCCTCCTAGGCTCCCACCAGAACCTCCTGGTGTACCACCTGGGTTTCCTCCTGTTGAAGGAACACAAGCCCCCTGTGTATCTCCATGAGCTTGGTGTGCTGCCCACTCAGTTGCTGGAATTTGTATGGTTTGCGGTGTTCCTCCTCCAGCAGGTTTATGGCAAATGGTTATCATTGGTATTTCAACTCTAGGGCATTCTCCTTTCGTATCGCCATGATTAAAATGTTCTACCCATCTAAACTCTGGAATAGTAATAGTTGATTTATTTCCTGTTGCATCTTTATGACATATTGTTAATGTTGGCTCTACTGCAGGACAAGCACCTAAAACATCACCATGAGCTTGGTGAATTGCCCATTCAGATTCAGGAATTTCTATTGTTTGACGTTTGTCACCTGTTGTTGGAATATGGCAAATCGTAATTTTTTTAACTTTTGGACAAACACCCATAAAATCACCATGAGCTTGGTGTGTTGCCCACTCTGTAGCAGGAATTTGAATTGTAGTAGTATTTCCTGTTAACCTGTCTTTATGACAAATTGTAATTAAAGTAGGGTTTTCATTAGGAGAATTGTCTTTAGGACACAATCCTTTAGTGTCTCCATGTGCTTGATGTGCTGCCCACTCAGATTCCTTAATAATCATTTGCTCTTTTTTACCCGTAGCTGCATTATAATGGCAAATTTGCATATCGTTATCTACCACTACCGGACAAGCTCCTTGTGTATCACCATGTGCTTGATGAGTTGCCCACTCCGTTGCTGGAATCTGTATGGTTTGTGGTGTTCCTGAGCCTGCTGGATAATGACAGATAGTCATCATAGGTATTTCAACTCTTGGACATTCACCTTTACTGTCGCCATGGTTAAAATGCTCTATCCATCTAAATTCTGGAATAGACATGGTAACTTTATTTCCTGATGCTTCTTTATGGCAAATAATTATTGTTGGTTCTACAGCAGGACAAGTTCCTAAAACATCACCATGTGCTTGATGTATTGCCCATTCAGATTCAGGGATTTCTATAGTTTGACGTTTATCTCCTGTTGCTGGAACATGGCAAATCGTAATCATTTTAACAGTATAACAAGGTCCTTTTCTTGCTCCCTGACTTTGATAACTTGGCCATTGAGTTTCATCAATTTCAAACGATTGATTATTTAAACAAATAGTAATCATTGATTTTTGAATAGGAACACAAGCTCCCATTTTGTCTCCATGAGACTTATGTATTAACCATTGTGATTCTGGTATTTGAATGGTTTCTGTATCTCCCTCACGACTAGAAATTTGATGACAAATAGTTATCATTTTCTCATTTTCAGTACAAGCTCCTTTGGTATCACCATGGGCTTCATGCATTGCCCAATCTGATGATTTAATATTTATAGTTTCTCTAGTTCCCGTTGGTGTTTTATGACAAATGGTAATAGTACTTTCTTCATTACAAGTTAATGAAAATTCTTTTGTAGTGGTCTCTGCCAATTTTTTAGCCACAATTTTAAAATTATTTGTGCCATTAGCTAACTGAATAGTAGCTTTTAACTCATTATTTATAAAACTATAATTTTGAGTAGCAACCAAATTGTTGTTATGATAAAAAGTAACATCTTGGGCTTTTATATCAGGAGTAATTTTAGCAACAATAGTTGCCTTACAATTTGGTGAAATAAAGGTAGTAGCTATTGGTTGAGATAAAATAATTACAGGTTTTACAGGTGGTGTATATGGTGTTGTTGTTGGCGTAGTAGTATAAGTTGGCGTTGGAGTTGTTGTTGGTGTATAAGTACTTTCTCCTTTATGATGATTTAAAATACTAAAATACAATCCTAAAGAAGTGTAATGGTAAATATCTTGAATAAAAAATGGTGCATTATTTTTTGTAGCTTGCCCATCAAAATAATCGGTTTGAGGTAAGGAAATTTTATGCTCTAAAGCAAAATCAACTCCTGGAGCAATTCTAAAACCTAACCCTACTCCAACAGTAGGTGTGAATACAACCTTTGAATAATTTCTATTATCAAGATCTGTTTCGTAACTATTATCTAATAAGTCTTTTAATTGTTTTCTAACATCAGATTTACTTACTGTATAATCTATTAAAGAATAATCATATTGATTTCCAAAATCATCTAACTGATTGGTTTTAACAACATAATCCGTCCCTCCTGCTCCAGCAAATAAGTAAAAAAGAATACCTGTATTATCATACAATTTATTCCATCGTAACATGGCTTCTAATGAAAGTTCTTCAAACTCGGTATTATTGTTTTGAAAGAATAATTCTTTTGAATAATCAATCCCTGAACTTCCAAAGCCGTTTAATGCATAATTAGAAATAAAACTTTCGTGAGGTTGATATCCCAACCCAAATGTTTCCGATTTTAAATATCTTCCTCTCAACGAGAAGCCAAAAAATCTGTATTTTTTATTGTATAACCTATATTCTAAAGTTGCACCATACCCAAAACCAAATAATCGATTACTAATATCTCCTTTTTGATAAGCTCCCCCAATGTTTCCACCTAAAGTCCATCTACCAATATCATAAGTTGTATGTTGAGCATTTGCTGAAAATGAAATAAATATAAGTACAATAAAAAAGTAAAATCTTTTCATAATTATGATGTTTTTAATTTTTATAATTCACCGCTAAAAACAATTTCTATTCCAAAAATAGATTTTTGTTAATTTTTCTAAAAATGAATGTAAAAATACATAGAAGTTATTTAAAGTCTAAATATAAGAATGAAAATGAATTGTTTTTTTTTATAATGTGAGGCATTTTTGGGAAGCATAGTTATAGTTAGAATAATCTCAATTTGTTTGATATTACTAATTTAAAGTCGTTCAATTAATTTTGGCAAAAATCATCATGCTCTTTTTCTTGATAAAAAGAGCCAAAAATCAAGAACAAACGCCAAATCCTTTGTAATCTTTACACACATGCCATCGCATTTCCTAGTCCGATTACTCCGGATTTCGCACCGTTTGTTCGGTTGCCCTCGCACAGCTATTAAGTATTAGATAATGTTTCCTAGAATTAAAATAATTCATTAAGATAGGTAGAATCGTTTATATATTTTGACAAAGCTTATTCCTCATAAAGCAATAAAAAATATTAAATTTGTCGCTTACCATTAATTCAAATTAAAAAATTATGTTTGATAGTCTATCGGATAAGTTAGAAAGAGCCTTTAAGGTATTAAAAGGACAAGGACAGGTTACTGAGATTAATATTGCTGAAACCGTTAAAGAAATTAGACGTGCTTTATTAGACGCTGATGTTAGCTATAAAGTAGCGAAGCAATTTACTGACGAAGTTAAAGAAAGAGCTTTAGGAGAAAATGTAATCAATTCATTATCTCCGAACCAATTAATGGTTAAAATTACCCATGATGCGTTAGTAGAGTTAATGGGGGGTGGAGAAGAAGAAATTAACCTGAAAGGTAATCCAACTGTTATATTAATTGCCGGTTTGCAAGGTTCGGGTAAGACCACTTTTTCAGGGAAGTTAGCCAACTACTTAAAAACTAAAAAAGGAAAAACGCCAATGCTAGTTGCAGGCGATGTTTACCGTCCTGCCGCGATTGACCAATTACATGTTCTTGGTGAACAAATTGGTGTTGAAGTTTGGTCGGATAAAGAAAATAAAAATCCAGTTGATATTGCTAAAAAAGCTATTGTCGAAGCCAAACAAAAAGGATTTAATACAGTAATTATAGATACTGCCGGACGTTTAGCTGTTGACCAACAGATGATGAATGAAATTGAAGCAGTTAAAAATGCTGTTTCTCCAAATGAAATATTGTTTGTTGTAGATTCAATGACAGGTCAGGATGCTGTAAATACAGCTAAGGCATTTAATGATAAGTTAGATTTTAATGGTGTAGTTTTAACGAAACTAGATGGTGACACTAGAGGTGGTGCTGCACTTTCTATCCGTTCTGTAGTGGATAAACCCATTAAATTTGTTGGTACGGGAGAAAAAATGGATGCGTTGGATGTTTTCTATCCATCAAGAATGGCAGACCGTATTTTGGGTATGGGTGATGTGGTTAGTTTGGTAGAAAGAGCCCAAGAACAGTATGATGAGAAAAAAGCCAGAGAGCTTCAAAAGAAAATTGCTAAAAATCAGTTTGATTTCAATGATTTTATGGATCAAATTGGTCAGATAAAAAAGATGGGGAACATGAAAGACTTGTTAGGCATGGTTCCCGGCTTAGGAAAAATGACTAAAGGAATTGATATTGATGATGATGCTTTTAAAGGAGTTGAATCTATTATCAAATCTATGACTCCAGAAGAAAGAGCTCAACCAAAATTGCTAAACGGTAGTAGAAGAAAACGAATTGCAGAAGGAAGCGGAACTTCTATTCAGGAAGTAAACAAGCTTATTAAACAATTTGAGCAAACAGGTAAAATGATGAAAATGATGGGAGACAAAAACAAAATGGCTCAGATGATGAAGAGTTTACCCAACATGAAACGATAATAAATAAACATTTATCACAAATAAAAATGTTTATTTATTGAGTTCTATCTGACTGATAAAAAACCATATAAATTAACAGATAAAACGATAATAAAAACGATAATTAATCTAAAA
>JAVVER010000096.1:0-13142 GCA_032251145.1 Vicingaceae bacterium
GAAAATCTATTTTTTAAAACCTCTAGCCTAAAATGGAATTTTTAAGGTTCGACTAGTTATAGCCAAACAAAGTATTTCCATAAAATGGAAATAAGCTATATGATACTTAGTAATTTTTATTAGACAATTAAAACTATATCACTAAGTGGTTTAAATAATATTGGAGTTAAGTTTTATTTATTTTTTACTTAAGTTTTTCCACAATCTAAAAGCAACACAATAATTTATTGATAAAAGCGTAATTTAGCCATCCGTTGCAAATAATAATATGTTGATTAAATTTTTTATTACACTCATTTTAATTATCCTTACATTTTGTGAATCAATAGCACAAGTAGGAGGAGAGAGTGCTTTTAGTTTTCTTAATATTCCTGTTTCTGCCAGAACGGGAGCACTGGGTGGAAATGCTATCGCTATAAAAGATGACGATCCTAATTTTGCTTTAGACAACCCTTCATTACTATCACCAGAAATGAGTAGTGCTCTTTCATTTACATATTTGAATTATTTTGCCGATGTTAATTTAGGTCACTTTTCTTATACCCACGATTTTAAAAAATATGGAACATTTTCGGGAGGTGTAAAATACATTAATTACGGAGATTTTTTAGAAACCGATGAAGGAGGAAATGAGCTAGGTTCTTTCTCAGCTTCAGATTATGCTTTTATTTTAGGTTGGGGGAAAAGCATAGACACATCTTTTTCTGTTGGAGCAAACCTAAAACCTATTTACTCCAAATATTATCAATATAGCTCTTTTGCTATGGCGATGGATTTATCCGCAACTTATCACAATGCAAAAAAACAACTGACTACCGCTTTATTAATTAAAAATATAGGCCGACAATTTTCTACTTATATAGAGGAAAGACAAACAGAGCCGCTGCCTTTTGAAGTACAATTGGGAATTTCTAAAAAATTGGCTCATACGCCCATTCGTTTTAATGTTGATTTTATCCAGTTAAATAATTGGAATTTAGCTTATAATGATTCTTCTTCGGTAACCAATAGAGATAATACCTTGGATGAAGAAGCCAGAAAAGAATTAAATAAAACAGGAATGGTAAGTGAATTTTTTAGACATGTTGTTGTTGGGACAGAGTTTGTACTTTCGCCTAGTTTTATGTTGAGGTTTGGTTATAATTTCCAACGAAGAGCTGAATTGGCTTTTGATAACAAAGGCGGAATAATTGGATTTAGTTGGGGATTAGGATTTAGAATCAAAAAAATTCATATAAGTTACGGAGGAGCAAGTTATCACTTGGCAGGAACTTCCAATCATTTTACCATTACCACCAACATTTCAGATTATTACAAAAAGAATCAGGTAGTAATTCCAGAAGAAAAAGCTTCAAAAAAATCCCAAAAAAACAAAAAAGACAAACAAAGCGAAGAATGAAACGACCATGAGTAAAAAAATCTCACACAAAAGAATGATTATAAAGGAAGTTACATCTGACCGATTCATTAAAATAAAAATATCAACAGATGAAAAAAATTATCATAGCCATTGATGGTTACTCTTCCTGTGGAAAAAGTACATTGGCAAAACAATTGGCTAAAGCACTAAACTATATTTATATTGATACGGGAGCAATGTATAGAGCCGTTGCTTTATATGCTCTCCGAAAAGGATATATTGGAGAAGATTTTTTTGATGAACAAAAATTAATTGATGATTTGGATAACGTTGATGTTTCTTTTTCATTTAATGCAGAAAAAAATAGTTCAGAAACTTGTCTTAACAACGAAAATGTAGAAAAACAAATTAGAGGTATTGAAGTCTCTGGATTAGTAAGTAGAATAGCTAAAGTAAAACAAGTTCGTACTAAAATGGTAGAATTGCAAAGAAAAATGGGAGTGAACAAAGGTTTGGTAATGGATGGTAGAGATATTGGCTCTGTTGTTTTTCCTAATGCAGAACTTAAAATATTTATGACTGCCGATTTTGAAGTAAGAGCTCAAAGAAGATATGACGAGTTGAAAGCCAAAGGAGATAATATCTCTTATGATGAGGTATTGAAAAATATTGTTTCTCGTGATGGCGATGATACCAGCAGAACAGAAAATCCTCTTATTCAGGCTGAAAATGCTGTTGTGTTAGATAATACACACATTAACCAAGAAGAGCAATTTCAGAATGCGTTAAAATTGGCTCAACAAAGAATTTCAGTATAAAAAATAATTATTTATTTCCTTTCAACTTATAGAGATACAAAACTTTAGTTCTTGAACAAAAGAAGCTAATAAAAATCATGTTTCAATACAATAAAAAATAGTAAATTTATGCCTACAAAAAAAAAGGATTTTTTAAATGATGGACGCAGTAAGTAATATTAAGATAGAGAAAACAAAAACTTCTAAGATTCAGTCGGTTGATTTCAATAATATACAATTTGGAAAACAATTTTCTGACCACATGTTTGTGGCAGATTACAAAAATGGCGAGTGGCAAAACTTAAGAATTGAGCCTTATGCTCCAATTTCATTAAGTCCTGCTTGTGCGGCAATTCATTATGGTCAGGCAGTTTTTGAAGGAATGAAAGCCTATAAAAATGACGATGGAAAAGTATTGTTATTTAGACCAAGAGAAAATGCAAAAAGAATTAACGTTTCTGCCAAAAGGCTTTGTATGCCTGAAATTCCTGAAGAACTTTTTATGGATGCGATACAACAATTAGTACAGTTAGATGCAGATTGGGTTCCTCAAAATGAAGGCTGTTCCCTATACATTAGACCATTTATTTTTGCAAGTGAAGAATTGTTGGGAGTAAGACCGGCAGAAGAATATAAATTTATGATTATTACCTCTCCGGTAAGTTCTTATTATACAGGTGCGGTAGATGTTAAAATTGAATCTAATTTTTCTAGAGCAGCCGAAGGTGGTGTTGGTTTTGCAAAAGCAGCAGGAAATTATGCTGCAGCACTTTATCCCGCTAAATTAGGTCAGGAAAAAGGCTATAAACAACTAATTTGGACAGATGCCAAAACGCATGAATATATTGAAGAATCAGGAACAATGAATGTGATGTTTTTAATTGATAACAAATTAATTACACCTTCTATAGCGTTAAATACCACCTTGTCAGGAATTACTCGTGATAGCGTAATAAAACTAGCTAAAGATTTAGGTTTGGAAGTAGAAGAAAGAAGAGTGTCTGTAAAAGAAGTTGTTGAAGCGGCAAGAAATAACAAACTGCAAGATGCTTTTGGAACAGGAACTGCTGCAACAATTGCTCAAATAGCTTCTATTACTTTTGAAGACGAACGCTTTGAGTTGCCTCCAATTGAAAACAGAACAATTTCTAACAAGATAGCAAAATCTATTGAAGATATTAAAAGAGGTAGAGTAGCTGATAAATTTGACTGGATTTATAATGTCTAAGTCAAGAATTAATGCTGAGAAATTAAATTGTTTAATGTAGTAACCATAGTTGCTACAGCTGATGATGGCCCTGTAATTTCACCTTTAAATTCTATAGCATTATTGTGGATGCTGTTTAAGTTTACAAAGTAAGCATGAGCATGCTTTTCTTTAGTTTTAGTTTGTTTTAGTTGACCAATCATTTTATTGTTGTAATACACAATAAGTTCCTGTTTTCCAGATTCAAAAGGAATGGTATTGACTTTTTTGCCTCCTTCAAAAATAGCCAACTCTTTACAATCAGCATCCTGATTTTCGCATGTCCATTTTATGTACAATTTTTCTTTATCAATGGAATCATCAAATTTTAATTTAAAGGTGTTGCCATAAGCAAAGTAATGAATACAAGATAAAGGATTCTTTTCGCTGTTTAAACTAGGGTGAAGTAAAAGCACCGAGAAGGCAAATAAATAAAGTAATATGTTTTTGAGTTGTTCCATTGGGTATAGAACGTTTAGTGAATATAAAAGGTTGGATGCTAATGTTTCTTTAGAAAAATATATTTTATGCCTAAGTTAAATTCAAGAGTTGAATTGTAGGCATAAGAAAAATGACTGTCAGCATTAGCAATGTTTTTAGCTCCTTGGTAATATCTAATTCCCGGAGTAATAATTAATTCTTTAGTTAAGTACCTATCTTGTTCTAAGCCTAATACAACACCATAATCAAGGTTGGTATAAGCTTCGTTTTTGTACGTTACTCCATTAATTATTGAAGTAGCACTAGAAAGGTAGCCTAAATATAATCCACCAATAAAATTCGTAGAATATTTTTTATCATCAAAAGTAGATTTGTTATACATTCTTTTAGCCAATATACTTACATTGGTATAGGCTAGGCTAAGGTTTTCTGTATAGCTACTTTCGTCTGATGCATATTGTTTTCTATAGCCATTGCTAGAGTAGAAATTCACATTGGTTTCTAAGTTCATTTTGTCTGAAAGAATAATACCAGCAGTAGCTCCAAAACTACTTCCATGGTCTAACAAGGTATTTTGAGAAAGACTATTAAATTCACTGTTATCTTTCAATTGTGCAATCATACTTTGTTTCTTAAACCCAACATTTAACCCCATATAAATTCGTTTGGCATAAATTCCAAAAGCAAAATGAGACGAAAATCTTTTGTTGTTAAAGATGATTTTATTGTTCTCCTTTTTAATTAAAAATTCTTTTGGTTGGATAATGTGTTCCTTAAGTTCATGATTAGATTTTTTTAGTTGAATTTCCTTATCACTATTAAGCTGTTGGTTAACTTTTTTCGAGGTAATATAAGTTTGGTTTTTAGCTGTTGATGCCACAGTTTTTTTCGCAGCAATAGGTTTATTAGTTTGTTTTGAAGGATTTGAAATGATGTTTTGATTTACTTTTTGTTTTTCAGCTATTGATAAGTTTAATACATTTTTTGAAGCCAATATATTTGATGTAGAAGTTTGTTTTGTTGCTTGCTCAAAAGTAGTTCCCGCAACAGTTGGAGTACTTACTACTTTTTCATTTTTTTGATGAGTATCTTCATTGAAATATTCATTAACGCTTAATCCAACACCCATAAAAAACAAGGCTAAAGCAGCAGATTTAAAAGCAAAATTTCTCCACCAAATAAATCGTTCGTAACGGGTTAGAGTTGTTGATAAACGCTCCCAAACAGTTGTAGTATCTAATTTTTCTGAAAGTTTTTCCCAAACAGCTTTGTCAGGATTGGCTTCAATGTGTTCTACTTCATCTCTTACAAAATCATCAAAAACCTCATCAGACCAACCACTGGGATTATCCATTGAAGAAGAAAGTTTATCCCACGAGCCTTTTTCTGGCTCAACGCTAAAATTTTCCAGTTCGTTTTTATACCAATCTTCTATGTTATTTTTACCTTTCAATTGTTATATCAAAAAATTAACGTTCGTAATATTTGGTTACCAACTCTCTTAAAACACTTTTTGCTTTAGATAATTGAGATTTTGAAGTTCCTTCGCTTATAGAAAGCATTTTGGCTATTTCATTGTGCTTGTATCCTTCTATCGTATATAAATTAAAAATGGTTCTGGCACCTGTGGGCAGCATGTTAATCAGCATAGATAAATCTGCTGTTTTTGAGATTTCTGAAGCATTGTTGTAACTGCCTACAAGGTAAACTGCCTCCTGAAAATCCATTGGAGAAATACGGTTGGTTTTTCTAAAATGATCTATGGCTGTATTTACAATAATTCTTCTAATCCAACCTTGTAAACTCCAAGAAGCATCGTACTGATGAAATTTTTTAAACACCTTAAAAAAACCATCATGTAAAATATCTTGAGCTAAATCTCTGTCTTTGGTATAGGTTAAACAAACGCCCAGCATCTTAGCAGCATATAAGTTATATAATGCTTCTTGGTGCTTTCTGCTGTTTTCATAACAACCTTCTATTATTTCATCTAGTTCCAAAGTAAATTATTGCTTGGTGTTATAACAATTAATCAGACGGTTAACTATAGTAAATGGTTGTTTTTAAGTTTTACAGAATTTAACCCGCCCAACCTTCTCTATCCAAACTTCTGTATTGAATAGCCTCTGCAAGGTGTTCACTTTTTATATTTTCTGATGCTTCTAAATCTGCAATAGTTCTAGCAACCTTTAAAATTCTATCGTATGCTCGGGCAGATAATCCTAACTTATCCATAGCATTTTTAAGTAAATCTTTACCGATGCTATCAATTTCGCAAATTTCTTTAATGGTTTTGCTGGATATTTGTGCATTAGCATAAACACTTTCTTTGTCTTTGTAACGTTCCGATTGAATTTCTCGTGCTTTAATTACTCGGTCTCTGATAAGTTCACTCGATTCGCCAATGGCAGTGGTGCTAAGTTCACTAAAACTTACTGGAGTAACTTCTACATGCAAATCAATTCTGTCTAATAAAGGACCAGAAATTTTGCTCAGGTATTTCTGAACTACACCCGGAGAGCAAACACAATCTTTTTCAGGATGATTGTAATAGCCGCAAGGACAAGGATTCATGGAGGCTACCAGCATAAAACTTGCAGGATAATCTACGGTAAATTTTGCTCTAGAAATCGATACTTTTCTGTCTTCAATTGGCTGACGAAGCACTTCTAATACCGTTCGTTTAAATTCGGGTAATTCATCTAAAAATAATACGCCATTGTGAGCCAAAGAAATTTCTCCTGGCTGAGGAAAACCACCACCACCAACTAAAGCTACATCAGAAATAGTATGATGTGGAGAACGAAATGGTCGTACACTTATTAAAGAAGTGTCTTTGGATAATTTTCCTCCAACGGAATGGATTTTAGTGGTTTCCAACGCTTCCATTAAAGAAAGCGGTGGAAGTATGGTTGGTAAACGTTTTGCCAACATGGTTTTTCCTGCTCCTGGCGGACCAATTAAAATAACATTATGCCCTCCCGCAGCAGCAATTTCTAAAGCTCGTTTAATATTTTCTTGCCCCTTTACATCTTCAAAATCGAAATCTACTTTGGTAAGGTTCTGATAAAATTCTTTTCGGGTATCTACTACGGTTGGTTCCAGTTGTGTTTCACCATTAAAAAAATTGATTACTTCGCTAATATTACTAACGCCAAAAACATCAATATCATCAACAATGGCTGCTTCTCTGGCATTTTCGTTAGGTAAAATAAAACCTTTAAAACCTTCTTTTCGTGCCTGAATAGCAATAGGTAACGCTCCTTTTATAGGCTGCAGGCTTCCGTCTAACGAAAGTTCGCCCATAATAAGATAATTGCTTATGTTTTCAGCTTCAATTTGTCCTGATGCAGCCAAAATTCCCATAGCAATGGTTAAGTCGTAAGCAGACCCTTCTTTACGAATATCGGCAGGAGCCATATTGACTACTATTTTCTTTCCGGGCATTTTGTAGCCAACATTTTTTAGTGCAGCTTCAATACGTTGCTGACTTTCTTTTACGGCATTATCGGGCAATCCAACCATAAAAAATTTCATGCCTCTATCAACATTTACTTCTACTGTAATAGTAAGAGCATCAACACCAACAACTGCACTTCCGTAAGTTTTTATGAGCATAAGTTATTTTGTTATAGTTTATAAAGTTAAAAGTTTAGCCACTAATGCACGAATGTTTTTTATTTCACAAATCTACAAATTTTCCACTCTCACTCTCCCTTTCACTCTCCCTTTTCCACTCTCACTTTCCCATTTTTTCCTCAATATAATGGATTAATGAATGAATGATTTTAATGTGTATTTCTTGAATTCTGTCGGCATAACCATTATGAGGCACTCTTATTTCCACATCGCATAAATTAGCTAATTTACCACCATCTTTTCCTGTAAGTCCGATAACAAAAACACCTTTACTCTTAGCAACTTCTGCTGCTCTTAAAATGTTTTTTGAGTTTCCGCTGGTGCTAATAGCTAACAAAACATCACCTTTTTTGGCAACTCCAGAGATAAAACGTGCAAAAATTTCATCATAACCATAATCATTTCCTACACAACTTAAATAGCCCGAATCGGAAATAGCAATAGCAGGTAAAGCCATTCTTTCTTCTCGGAATTTACCTGTTAATTCTTCAGCAAAATGGATGGCATCGCACATAGAGCCACCATTACCGCAAGAAAAAGCAGTGCCTCCACTTTTAAAAACTTGCACCAACAAATCGCCTGCGTGGGCAATTTTTTCTAAATTTTTTTCATCATTTATAAAATGGTCTAAAAGTTGTTTTGCCTCTATAAAATTATTTTTGATTAGTTTTATGCTCATTTTGTTCGATTTGTCAAATTTGTTACAAAAATATAACTTTTAAATTTAGATAATAAATAAAGTATTTTTACTTTTATACCGATAAAAAATTTATATTATGAAAAAAATTTTACTGAGTTTATCCTTACTATTTATAACAGGAGCTTTTTATGCTCAAGATACAGAAGAAGATCAAGTAACTTGTTACCAAAAATACGCAACAGTTTTTGAAACTAGAGGCGCTTATGATGTAGAAGATGGTGTTTATGATGATGTTATCATTAGTTTTAGAAAAGGAAGTATGGCAGAATGCTATTACGGAAAAGTAGTTGTAAAAGATCAACATATAAATGTAAATGAAATGTATTTAAAGTTTGAGGACAATACTTTTGAGAAGATCTCTAGAAAATTTAGATACCCAGATCAGCAAATAAATATTACCAATGGCATGAGCAGAACCATGATTACGGTTGATGATGAATTGATAACCATTTTGTTTGTAAAGAAAATTAAACCTAAGAAAAAATCGTATGTGAAGGCTCCGGATCCTGACTTTGATTTTTAATAAGATATAAAATCCCCAACTTGGGGATTTTTTTATGGGTTTTATTTACATATTTAAGTCGTAATTATTTCTTAAGTTGTTCCAAGCAAATGCTTGAAATAGAAGTGGGGGTCTAAAACTTGTTTTTTTGAAATTTCTCGTATCATTTTTTTCTTATTTTACTTCATAAATACAAAATAGAATCAAATAAATGATCTTATTTATTGAATTTATTTGTTTTAAAGAAAAATTGAGCATATGAAGTTCTTATTTTATAATAATCTAATACTATTTTAAATGGTTAAGGGTGGATATGGTTTTCATATGATGAGGTATTAATTTTTTGAACAAAATAAGTTAAAAATAAATATCAGTTTACTATTTATTACTTTTGCAATCAATTATAAAATTCAGAAAAATTATTTCATGCAATATTACAATAACATACTAGAGACCATAGGAAACACGCCATTGGTTAAATTGAATAAAATCTGCAAAGATGTTAATGCATTGGTGTTGGCAAAGGTAGAAACTACTAATCCTGGAAATTCTGTAAAAGACAGAATGGCTTTGCAAATGATTGAAGATGCTGAAGCTGATGGCAGACTAAAACCGGGAGGAACTATTATTGAAGGAACATCCGGAAATACAGGAATGGGCTTGGCGTTGGTAGCTATTATAAAAGGATACAAGTTAATTTGTGTGTTGAGCGACAAACAAAGTAAAGAAAAGATGGATATTTTAAGAGCTGTTGGAGCAGAAGTACATGTTTGTCCAACTAATGTGTCTCCAGAGGATCCTCGTTCGTACTATTCTGTTTCTAAACGATTAGCTACCGAAATTCCTAATTCTTGGTATGTAAATCAGTATGATAATCCATCGAATACAAAAGCACATTACTTAACTACCGGACCAGAAATTTGGGAACAAACAGAAGGAAAAATCACTCATTTTGTAGTGGGAGTAGGTACAGGAGGAACAGTTTCGGGAGTCGGTAAATATTTAAAAGAGAAAAATCCTAATATTAAAATTTGGGGAATAGATACTTACGGTTCTGTGTTTAAGAAATATCATGAAACAGGAATTTTTGATGAAAATGAGATTTATCCTTACATCACCGAAGGAATTGGTGAAGATATTTTACCTAAAAACGTAGATTTTAGCGTAATTGATAAATTTGAAAAAGTAACCGATAAAGATGCAGCAGTTTATCAAAGAAAATTAGCTAAAGAAGAAGGAATTTTTGTTGGAAATTCAGCAGGTAGTGCTATTAAAGGGGTGTTGCAGCTAAAAGATGAGTTGAAAAAAGAAGATATAGTGGTGGTTTTATTCCACGACCATGGTAGCCGTTATGTTGGTAAAATGTTTAATGATGATTGGATGAGAGACAGAGGATTTTTGGATGAAGAAAAAACCAATGCTTTAGATTTAATTTCAGATCATAAAGGCAAACATTTAGTAACCGTAACTACTGACACACCTGTTTCTCAGGTAATTATTTTAATGAACCAATATGCTATTTCTCAAGTACCTGTTATTGAAGATGGCAAGTTTGTAGGTTCATTAACAGATAACCAATTGTTTGCTAAATTGCTTGAAAATCCTGAGCTAAAAGAGCTTCCTGTAAAAAATATTATGGAAAAACCATTTCCTATGGTTGATGAAAATACAGATGTAATAAGTGTTTCAAAACATTTTCAGCAGGGAGCAAAAGCCGTTATTGTGAGTTATGATAAGGATAAATACCACATTATCACTCAACAAGACATGATTAAAGCCATTGATTCTTGTAGTAAATAGTTTTTTGAGATTCCTGTTTACGCTACGCTTCACAGGAATGACGTTGTGGGTTAGTTAAGCACGCTTTTCCTCTTTGCGTCATTCCCGAGAAGGCGGGAATCTAATTAACTAGCTCTGAAAATTCTTACAAATCAATTAAGTAAAAATACTTAGTACTATATTGTATAAATACTTAGTTCATAAGTTGTTAATAACTTTTTTGGGTTTTCTTTGTTTGTTTGTTTGTTTGTTTGTTTGTTTGTTTGTTTGTACTCGGTTTTTTTTCATTTCGGCCGAGTGAACAATTAACCATTAACCATTAACCAATTTAATAATTTAAAAATTTAACAAAATGAAATCAAAGATTCACAAACACCCAAAACAAGCAATAAGAAATGTTTGTAAAAAAATAATTTATGGAGTTTCATTCCTTGCCTTAATAGGAATTACAGCTGTTGGTTGCCAAAAAGAAAATATCAATCCTGTTTCTAGTTTTTCAACTGAAAAAAGTTCAAATGATGATAATAATACTAACCAAAAAGTAGGTAATTTATATCATCTTGTACAAAATTTTCCTGACTTGGGAGATATTGGTTGTTATAAACCAGCTGAAAACTGTTTGCCCGAATTTATCGTTAGAGGTAGAGGTATAGGTATAGGACTGAATGAACCTAAAGAATCCTTAATAGCATTAAAAAATGCTATGAGTGCATCAAGCAATGGAAACGGACAGCAATTAAGTAGTTTCTTTTCCTCTCAAGAATGGAGAGAAATCTTTCCACGTATGAAGGGAGAAATTGCACAGAAATTAGCGACTGGTGATTTAAAAATAACTAGTAGAATGGCAACCAATTCACCCGGGGTTGAAATATTCATTGTTCTGCCTCAAGGTTCTGACCTTAATAATTTTACAGACTCTGAAGTTGTAGTTGCAATGCAAATAAAAGACGAATCTTTATAATTTAACTATGAAAAGATTTTTTTTTTCTATAGTAGCTTGCTTATTGTTTAGTTGTAATCAAGCTATTATAGAAAAAGTTTCTATTGATAAAATAGAAACTTATAAACCTAAGTATGGAGTAAGTCATGAGGATAATATAACTCCAACTAAAATAGCATCTTTTGATAATAATACATTTTATTATTATTTAAATTGGGAAAAGAATAAATTATATCGTTATAATATTGAAACGGATTCGCTAATAAATGAGGTAGATGTTTCGTCAGTTAGTGAATTTATTTCTTTTAGAAGAAATACTCAAGTCCAATGGTTAAAAAATAATTTAATAGGTTTTTTTTCAAATGAAGATCAAAAATTAATATTAGTTGACACAATAGGAGAGATAGTTCAAATAATAAATACTTCAGAAGAAGATATCGAAGAGCCTTATGTGTCTGTATCTTATTTTGATAGAACATTTGGATATTATCAAAATAATGTCTTTTTTAACAAGGCATACGTAGATTTTGTTTTATCGGAAAAAGAGGATTACATAAAATATTATTCTCGACCTATGGTTGTGTCAATAAACTTATTGGATAAAACAAAAAATCATTTTTTAAAAGCACCTAGCTCCTATCAAGATGGAAATTCCTTTGGTAGTTTTGATATTTATAATTGTGTAGGAGGAGATAATGAATTGATTTTTTCATTTCCGTCAAACGATAGCTTGTTTGTTTATAAAGATTTTAAGTTAGTTAAAAAAGTATATGCTGGCAATTTAAAAAAACATGAATTTCAACCTTATGATGTATCTAAAAATAATAATCTAGCATTAAAAAGAAAATATAATATAACAAAACCTTTTTATCAGAAAATTGTATATGATTCTTATCGAAATTTATTTTTTCGTGTTTTTAAAAATGAAAGCCCTTATTTAAATGATGATGGAACTGTTAAAAGAGATTATAATTGGTCTATAATTGTTTTAAATAATAATTTTGAAGTAATTGGTGAGTTGCCTTTTAATTCAAGAGAATATTCACCTTTAGTAATTGCTCCATGCAAGAAAGGAATAATAATTAGTTCGAGCATCGATAAAGGATTGGTTAGTAGTTATACTTTATTTAATATAGAAATAAAAGAGAAATAAATGTTAAAGATAATTACGATTAGCACAACTATTTTAATTTTAATCTCTTGTAATTCCAAGCATAATGTTGCGAAAACAGAAATTTTTTCGAATTACTTAGAGAAAATAGATAAGAAAATACCAAAAGAAAAACATCTTTATATTTTAACAACCCGCTTAGCTTGTTCTGGATGTGTACACCAACTAGTAAATAGTATTGAGAAAAATATTCACATTTTGAACAATAAAAATATTTCAATCATCACATCTAATTCTAAACTTTTTTCAGAAGATATTATCTCAAGAGTAGATTATTATTTAGATGTTGAAGAAAACCTTGATTATATAAATCTTGATTTATATAATATTACACTTATTGAAACTAAAGGTGGATATATAGAAAAAATAATTTATTTAAAGATAGGAGAAGGAAGCAAGTTTATTGATTATATTAAAAAATATTCAGCCACTTAAACTTTAGGGAAATAGAAACAGATTAGTAAAACTAAATCAATTTTTAAAAAGTGAAAACTTAATACCCCAACACCGAACCCAACCAAAGTTCAGCAATATCAAAGTCTAATTGATTTGCTTTAGCATAAGCCT
>JAVVER010000097.1:0-13140 GCA_032251145.1 Vicingaceae bacterium
TTAAATAGCAAAATGAATAACTTTTTTTATTTTTTTATTAATGCACAACGGGTTATAAGTTAACTCAGGATATAAATTTTTGGTATAATAAACCAATATTAAAACTTTAAAATAAGTATTAAACTCTAGGGAATATATGTATGGAAAATAATCAGTTTTAACTTTTAAGAGTTACTTCTTGATAAATAGGGAGGTTAATGTTATTAACTTTGCAGTAATATTTTTCTAATTCTTCAACCATTTTAGCTTTGTAGATATCAGATTCCTCTTTCATATCATCAACTATTTCTTTGTAGTATTCAATTCCAGAAATAAGGTTGTCTTTAAATTCTTCAAAGTATTTTTGTTTCTTTTCGTTAATGGCATCTATAGATTCATTGATTTCTTTTTTCAAATAATCAACATACATGCTTAATTCTTTTACAAAAAGGTTCGGACGGTAAGTATCGTTTAATAAGTTAATTCTACCATAAATATGGCTTACCATTTCTGCTATAGTAGATTTTTTAGAGAAATACGCCATGTTAGGTCCCGGACAAACAGAAATACCTTTTCCATCGGTAGATTTAAGCATGTCGTGCTCAATATAAGGAGTCATAACTAATCCAGCACAAATACAAGATTTAACAGTTATTTTTTCAAATTCTTTGCGGTGTTGGCTTGCTGGCAAATTCTTTTTATTTAATTCTTCAATTTTAAGTTTTTGGTACTGTCTAGAAGCAACACAAATTGGTCGGTCGGTAAATTCGGTATTGTATAATTTTAAAAACTGACTAGGACAAACACTTCCGGGCTTTCCTGCTGCAATTTTTTCGTCTTTTTCAACATCTTTAGTATTACCTCTTAACGAGTTGAAAGGAACTCCAATAGGAGAAATATCACTTAAATAGAGGTCATCTTCTGAAGCGTTAGATAGTTTGTCAAATGTATCATTATCGATATTAACAGCTTCAGGAACTAATAAAAATGGAGTTCCCCAGCCAATACTATCTAAGTTGTATTTTGTAAGTAAAAAGTTATGTTCTTTAGCTGTTCCAACACCACCCTGAGCAGTAACTAATAACTTAAGAGGCTTTTTCGCTATTGGTCGTTCTTGTTGTTTTAAAGAATCGTTTAATATAGTGTGAACCTCTTTAATTAATGCTTCTCTATTGTTTTTAAATTCATCTAAAATAGGGCCCATTAAAAATCCGTTGGTAGCGAAAGCGTGTCCACCACAGTTTAAGCCCGATTCTACTCGGTATTCAGAAACCCATAGTCCTTTTTTGGCTAAGAATTTACCTTGAATTAAAGAAGAGCGGTAATCACTAACTTTCAGAATAATTTTTTTATCTAAATTCCCATTTTCATCTGGAAAAAAACAATCGAATTTTGATAAGTAAGAGTACAATCTAGGACTTAAACCTGCCGAAAGTACCAATCCTGAATTTAATGTACTATTAGCAAAACCTCTAACAGCAGAATGAGCATCATTATATTCTATAGGCATCTTTTCGCCCTTTTTAGTGTAGTTATCTTTATCCAATTTGGTCATTACATTTACGTCAATTGACCCAATTTCCATATTGTTCTTTAGTTGTTCTTGTAATGCTGTTTTTTTAGACGCATCAGTTTCTTTAAGCATTTCCAAGTAATCTTTTCTTAGTGGAGAAGATTCTGGAAGCATCTCAAAATATTTGGTAAGGTCAGTATCGGGAGTAAAAGGTTCTTTTTTAAGGTTGTCAAAATTCTGTTGAACAATTTGGTCAATTAAATTCAAATAAGCGGTAATTCTTTTGGCACGGTAATCTTCTGTGTCATTATCTATTTCTGTGTAAGGAATATTAAGTTGTTTACAATAAAAAGCTCTCATTCTTTCTATTAGTCCATCATCTCCTAAAGAAATAACAGAGGAAATGCCAAAATGGGCTACTTTTACAGGAGTGTCTATGGTGTAGCCTATTCCCATAACAGGGATGTGAAAGTGATGTGTTTTTAACATAAAATTAAAATGTGTGTTCAAATACAAAGGTACTTAACTTTTTCTTTAATGGTAGTTGATTTTAGATTAATTTGTTTTCTAGATGTATTAATAGATAGGATTTAACGATTTATCTATTTAATTTCAAATATGTTTTAGCTATTTTGTATATTTGGTGCCTCAAAAAAAATTATTATGAAACCAACAAGATTATTATACACAGCTTTAATATCAGTTATTTTACTTTCATGTGGAGATGAAAGTAATACTAAAAATGAAACTAAAGAAGATATAAAAAAAACAAATATTATTTCGGAAAACATATTGGATTTTGCCTCTTCTGATCCTTATCAAACATTAGATCCAATAAAAATAACAGATGTAAATTCGTTTCAGATACAAAGTCAAATTTTTGAAGGGTTGCTTCGTTTTGATGAAAATGATTTATCATTAAAACCAGCATTAGCTAGCTTTTGGGATGTTGATGATGCTGGATTGCTATATACTTTTCACTTAAATAAAGGAATTTATTTTCATGATAATGCTTGTTTTGATGGTAAAAAAGGTAAAGAATTAACTGCTAAAGATGTAGTTTATACTTTTAAAAGAATATGCATGCAGCAAGAAGACAACTATGCATTTAGTGTGTTTAATGAAATTATAAGAGGGGTAAAAGAATTAAACTTAGGAAGTGAAGAATTAGAAGGGGTAAAAGCAATTGATGATTTTACTGTTCAATTTACGTTAACTAAAACATCGTCAAGTTTTTTACAAATGTTAGCAACGCCTTTTAGTGCTATTGTTTGTGAAGAAGCTATTAGTGCTGGAGCAGTAGTTGGTACTGGGCCATTTGTTTATGATAAATCGTTAGATACAGAAAATAGCATTACATTAACTAGAAACAATAATTATCATTTAAAAGATAATGGTAACCAATTGCCTTATGTAGCTGGAGTTAAATACAACTATATAGTAGAGGGAAGAGAAAGATTAGCAGCATTTAAAGAAGGAAAAATTGACATTTTAGAAAATATACCTGTTGAAGAAATAAACAATTTAGTTCAGGAAAACATAAGTGCTTTTCAGAACAAACCTGCTCAATATGTGTTAGCGAGAAATAAAGAATTAGCAATAACTTACTTAAACTTTAATACAGCAGTTGCTCCGTTTAATAATGTGAAACTGAGAAAAGCATTTGCTTTAGCTATAGATAAAAATAAAATAGTTGACAGAGTTTTAAAAGGTGAGGCTTATGGCCCAGCTATAAATGGAATTGTACCACCAGCAGTTAAAAATTATGATTATTCATCCATCATAGGAATTGAGTTTGATGTTGCTAAAGCTAAAAAAACATTGGCAGATGCAGGTTATGGTCCGAATAAAGCACTCCCTAAGTTAGAAATAGTTTCTAGTAAAGAAAGTGTCTCTGTTCGTGTAGCGTTAGAAATTCAAAAACAACTTAAAAGCAATTTAAATATTAATGCAGAGGTAACTTCTATGTCATTATCAGAAATGCTTAAGTATAAAAGTTCTAGCAATGTTAGTATAATTGTTTCATCATGGCTGGCTGAATTTCCAGATCCTCTTAGTTTTTTATCTATCTTATATGGAGGTTATGTTAATAGTGATTTATCTAAATCATCTTATCCAAATGATGCTAGGTATAAAAATGCAGCTTTTGATAAAGTTTACATACAAGCAATGGAAGCAACAGATGAAACAAGAAAAATGGAATTATGTTTAGAGGCAGATCAAATTGCGGCTAATGAAGTGCCTATTATTCCACTTTGGTATTATGAACGCTATCAATTAATTCAAAGTAAAGTGAAAAATTATACGCCTAATGCGATGAGAATTCATTATTTGCCTTATGTTAAAATAGAACAGCCACAGGCAACAACAAAAATAGAAACTCACTAATTCCAATTGAAATAGTTGTTAAATAATCTTTAAAACCCCATTTGGTTATCTAATAATCGTGATATTTGCTGAAAATGGTATCCGGGGAATAATATATGTGGTTTAATTTTTCAAGAATAATATTACGAAATAGATTACTGTTTCTTATCTTAATTGGATTGGCAACAGTATTCATGGCCTATCAGGCACAATTTGCCCGAATGAGCTACCAGATGGCTCAAATTCTGCCCAAATCAGACCCTACCTATAAAGAGTACGATAAGTTTAAAGAAATTTTCGGTAAAGACGGAAGTATGGTGGTTGTGGGAATAGACAACTCCAATATTTATCAACTCAACAATTTTAATGCTTGGTTTGATTTAACTCAAGACATTAAAAAAATTGAGGTTGACTTTAAAAAAAATGGGGAATTAATAAAAGTAAATGGCGTTTCAGAAGCTCTTTCGGTTGCTAATGCTTACACCCTTAAGAAAAACTACGAAAGTAAACAATTTGATTTTAATCAAATTGTTCAAACAAAGCCTGCCACACAAGAAGAAGTTGATGAGATTAAGAAAGCAATTCATCAACAACCATTTTACAACGGATTTTTATACAACGATACTACGCATGCAACACTAATCTTAATTACATTAGATAGAGAAGTACTCGATTCTAAATACCGTAATGCACTTTTTAAAAGAATTGATGATGAAGTGACTAAATTTGAGCAACAAACAGGTATTAAAACACACAAATCTGGTTTACCATACATTAGAGCAAATTCTACCACCAAAGTAGCCGATGAGGTAAAATTATTTTTACTACTTTCTATTTTAATTACTTCACTTATTTTATACTTGTTTTTCCGTTCGTTTAAAGTAATGATGTATTCCATGCTAGTCGTTAGTATTGGAGTGGTTTGGTCATTAGGTGTTTTATCGCTATTCGATTTTGAAATTACACTTTTAACAGGTTTAATTCCACCGCTTATTATCGTTATTGGAATTCCTAATTGTATTTTCTTACTGAATAAATATCACAGAGAATACAAAAATCATAACAACCAAATTAAAGCTCTAAGTAGGGTAATTGAAAAGACAGGAAATGCCATTTTTCTTACTAATACTACTACAGCATTGGGTTTTGCAACATTTATTTCTACCAAAAGTGCTATGCTAGTAGAGTTTGGTATTGTTGCAGCCATAGATATTTTCTTGGTATTTATTCTTTCCATTTTTCTTATTCCAATTATTTTCAGTTTTCTAAAACCACCTAAAAAACGCCATACCAAACACCTTGAAAACAAATTTATGGGTAAGGTAGTTGACTTTATTGAAGTATTAGTGCTTAATCATAGAAAAAAAGTATATGCTGTTTCTATCTTGATTTTGATTTTTAGTATAGTAGGTATTAGTAAAATGACTACAACAGGTAATATTATAGATGATTTACCTAAAAATGATCCTATTGTTGAGGATTTAAAATTTTTTGAAAAAGGTTTTAATGGAGTAATGCCTTTTGAGGTAATGATAGACACCAAAGAAAAAAATGGTGTTTTTGCAGATAACGTCAAAACCTTGTATAAAATTCAAAAGTTTCAAAAGGAAATGGCAAAATACGATGAGTTTTCTAAGCCGTTATCCATTGTTGAAGCGATTAAGTTTGCTTATCAATCATATAAAAATGGTAACCCAAAGTTTTATATATTACCTCCGGCATCTGAGTTAAACAAATTAAAAACTTTTGTGGGTAATGATAACGAAAAAGGCAACTTCAGTTCGTTTATAGATTCAACTTATCGATACACAAGGGTTAGTTTCCAAATGGCAGATGTTGGCACTAAAGAAATGGATGAAATCTTAAATGAAATTCAACCTATAATTGATGATATTTTTCCTAAAGAAGACTATGATGTTTACATCACAGGAACGAGTGTGACTTTCTTAAAAGGAACAGGTTATCTTATTGAAAATTTATTTACCAGTTTGTCGTTGGCTATTTTTCTGATAGCGATACTAATGTCAATTTTATTTTCATCAGTTAGAATGGTAGTGGTATCTTTAATCCCTAACTTTTTACCATTACTAACTACAGCAGCCATTATGGGCTATTTAGGGGTTGCCATTAAACCTTCTACTATCTTAATTTTTAGTATTGCTTTTGGTATTTCTGTAGATGATACCATTCACTTTTTATCTAAATACCGACAAGAACTTAAAATTCACAGATTAGGCATAAAAAAAGCGGCTATTTTAGCCCTTAGAGAAACAGGTTTTAGCATGATATATACGTCAACTATTTTGTTTTTCGGGTTTGGAGTATTTACCGTTTCTAGCTTTGGAGGTACTGTGGCTTTAGGAACTTTAGTATCGCTAACCATTTTATTTGCTGTTTTTGCCGATTTGGTATTGTTGCCATCCTTTTTATTATCGTTGGATAAAGCATTAACCACAAAAGCGTTTAGAAAAGAACCTTTAATAAGTGTGCTAGATGAAGAAGAAGACATTGATATTTCTAAACTGAAAGTAAAGAAAAAGAAAAAAGCT
Source organism: Vicingaceae bacterium (assembly GCA_032251145.1). Classification (GTDB taxonomy): domain Bacteria; phylum Bacteroidota; class Bacteroidia; order Flavobacteriales_E; family Vicingaceae; genus BRH-c54. Next base: position 6,409 of record JAVVER010000097.1, read on the forward strand.
ACTGAAGATACACCTTAATCCCCTATCTTTAAAGAGAGGCGTAAAGTTATCTGTAGATAACTTTGGGGTGTGTCAAAAAAAAAGAGTAAGAAATAACTAAAGCTCCAACGGAGCGAAATTTAAAAGCGTTGAGAGTAAGCTCATCGCAAAAAAATAGACACATGAAACGAGCCATGCTAAAAAGTTTAACATACAGGAGAATGATTATTTGCAAGTTACATGTTACCGATTTAATAAAATAAAAATAGACACATGAAAGGAATAGTATTAGCTGGAGGTTCCGGAACTCGTCTTCATCCATTAACATTAGCTGTTAGTAAGCAGTTAATGCCTATTTACGATAAACCAATGATTTACTATCCTATTTCAACGCTGATGAGTGCTGGAATTAAGGAAATTCTTATCATTACAACACCTCATGATAATTTAAGCTTTAAAACCTTGTTAGGAGACGGCTCTCAGTTTGGATGTAAATTTGAATACGAAGTGCAAGAAGTACCAAATGGGCTAGCACAAGCATTTGTTATTGGCGAAAAATTTATTGGTGACGATAGTGTTGCTTTAATTTTGGGAGATAATATTTTTTACGGATCAGGCTTAGAGCAATTATTAGTAGAGCTGAAAGAGCCGAAGGGTGGAGTTGTATTTGCTTATCATGTTTCCGACCCGCAACGTTATGGAGTAGTGGAGTTCGATAAAAACAACAAAGCCATTTCTATTGAAGAGAAACCACTAAAACCTAAATCTCACTTTGCTGTTCCTGGGTTGTATTTTTATGATAATCAAGTGGTGGGAATAGCCAAAACCTTAGAACCAAGTGCCAGAGGTGAATATGAAATTACGGATATCAATAGAATATACTTAGAAAAAAACCAGTTAGAAGTGGGTATTTTAGACAGAGGAACTGCTTGGTTAGATACAGGGACACATCAGTCTTTAATGCAAGCATCGCAGTTTGTTCAGGTTATTGAAGAACGTCAGGGATTGAAAATTGGCTGTTTAGAAGAAATTGCTTACCGAAAAGGTTTTATTACTAAAGAACAATTACTTAAATTAGCAGAGCCATTGATTAAAAGTGGCTATGGTATTTACCTAATGGAAATCGTAAATGAATAATAATAAAACCATATTAGTTACCGGTGGAGCCGGTTTTGTAGGAAGTTCTTTAGTTGAAGGATTGATTAAAGATGCCAATAATTTCGTAGTGGTAGTTGATAACTTAAAAACGGGAGATAAAAGCAAATTGCCTAATGCTCCAAAAGATAACCTTAAATTTATTCAGTGTGATGTGAATAATTTAGATGAAATACGTAGTGTGTTTCATACTTTTTCATTCGATTATGTTTTTCATTATGCAGCTTTGGTTGGTGTACAGCGAACCTTGGAAAACCCCATAGAAGTATTAAAAGACATTAATGGAATTGAGAATGTTCTAAGATTATCAAAAAATACAGGTGTTAAAAAAGTAATTTATTCTTCCTCTTCGGAAGTATATGGAGAACCTGTTGAATATCCACAAAATGAAGAAACTACACCACTAAATTCACGTTTGCCTTATGCCATTGTAAAAAATGTTGGCGAAGCTTTTTTAAAATCATACAAGCAAGAATATGATTTAGATTTTGTGGTGTATAGGTTTTTTAATACTTACGGACCAAAACAAAGCAAGGATTTTGTTATTTCTAAATTCATCAATGCGGCACTTAATAATAATGATATTACCATTTATGGAGATGGCTCTCAAACCAGAACTTTTTGTTACGTGCAGAACAATGTTGAAGCAACTATAAAGGCTGCTTTTAGCGATGAATATATTAATCAAACCATTAATATTGGTAATGATATAGAAACTTCTATTTTAGACTTAGCTAAGCTGATTATTAAATTAACAGGTTCATCTTCAAAAATAGTTCATTTACCACCTTTAGAAGAAGGTGATATGACAAGAAGAAAACCAGATATTTCTAAAATGAAACAACTTTTGGGAAATAATAAAATATACACCTTGGAGGAAGGATTAACCCAAGTGCTTACAAATACTTCATTTATTTTATAAGATAAAAGTAATGGATAAACTGACTAACTTTATACAGATAGTTGAAGAAGCAATAGAGAAAAATGCTTTTAAGAAACAACCTCAATCGCTTTATGCTCCTATAAATTATACACTTTCATTAGGTGGAAAAAGAATTCGTCCGGCATTACTTTTATTGGCTAACGATTTATTTAATGGAAAAGTTGAAAAAGCTATCAATGCTGCTTTGGCAATAGAAGTATTTCACAATTTCACCTTGGTTCATGATGATATTATGGACAACGCACCAATAAGAAGAGGGAAGCCAACAGTCTTTAAAAAGTGGGATGTAAACACCGCCATTTTATCTGGAGATGTAATGTTGGTGGAAGCTTATCAGCTATTAGCCGCTTGTGATGCAGATGTATTGCCAGAACTTCTAAAACTGTTTAATAAAACAGCAATAGAGGTTTGCGAAGGACAACAATATGATATGCTTTTTGAGAAAGCTGCTGATGTTACCATTGATAATTACTTGAAGATGATTGAGCTAAAGACAGCAGTTTTGCTAGGAGCTAGTTTGAAAATGGGAGCAATAATAGCAGGAGCATCAAAAAGTGATGCCAAGCATTTTTATGAATTTGGTAAAAACATAGGCGTTGCTTTTCAGTTGATGGATGATATTTTGGATGTTTACGGAAATCCTGAAAAATTTGGCAAGCAAGTAGGCGGAGATATTTTGGCAAATAAAAAAACATACTTGTTGCTAAAAACCATGGAATTAGCCAACGGAGCATTGAGAAAAGAATTGGAGTTTTGTTTAAACTCTAAAACCTTATCTCCCGAAAATAAAATTACCAGAGTAAAATCCATCTACAATCAATTGAAGATTAAAGAAAAATCTATTGATGAGATGAATCATTTCTATAATACTGCCATTGCACATTTAGATAGCATTGAAGCACCAAAAGAGAAAAAAGCAATTTTTGAAAATTTCGCTAAAAAATTGATGCATAGGGAAAGTTAAAAAATCAATCCACCAACCTTTCCAATTCTTCTTGAGCTTTTTCCCAATCATTTTCCGCAGTTTCCAACTCTTTTTTAAGTGCGGTAAATTCATCTACTAATTCTTGAGAATAAGTTGATGGATTTAATAGTTGCTCATTTATTTTTTTAATTTTTTCTTCCAATTTAGTGATTAAATCTTCTGATTTCTTAACCGCATTTTCTACTTTCCTAAGTTCTCTATCTTTATTTTTTCTTTCTTCGTAGCTAAGCTTATTCTCAGAAGTAGCACTTTTTTGTTCGGCTACTTGCTTTTCTTTTCTTTCAAATTCTTTAATAGAATCTACTTTTTTAGATTTCAGGAATTCATAAACATCGCCTAAGAATTGTTTTACATTTCCATTAGTAAATTCATACATTTCGGTAACCAATCCATCCAGAAAATCTCTATCGTGAGAAATAACAATTAACGTTCCGTCAAATCGTTTTAAAGCGGCTTTCAAAATTTCTTTAGATTTTATATCTAAGTGGTTGGTAGGCTCATCGAGTACCAATAAGTTTACTGGTTCTAACATCAGTTTACACAACGCCACCCTGGCTCTTTCTCCTCCAGAAAGTACTTTAATTTTTTTATCAGCATCTTCGCCACCAAACATAAAAGCACCTAATAAATTTCTTACTTGTTTTCTAATTTCCCCGTGAGCTACTTTATCTATGGTTTCAAAAACAGTTAATTCTTTATCTAATTCTTCAGCTTGGTTCTGAGCAAAATAAGCTAACTTAACTTGATGCCCTAGTTTTAACTCTCCTTGGTGTTCTAATTCACCAACAATAATTTTACTCATGGTGGTTTTACCTTCACCATTTTTACCTACTAAAGCTACTTTTTTACCTTTTTCAATAAAAAAGTTTACATCTTTAAAAACTTGTTTGTCACCAAAGCTTTTAGCAACATTAATAGCCTCTACCACCACTTTTCCGGAGTGTGGAGCAGGAGGAAAATAAAAACGCATAGAAGTAGTATCTTCTTCTTCAATTTCTATTCGGTCTATTTTGTCGAGTTGCTTAACTCTACTTTGTACCTGAACAGCTTTAGAAGCTTTAGACCTAAACCTTTCAATAAACTTTTCGGTATCTTGTATTTGTTTTTGCTGATTATTGTAAGCAGCAACTTGTTGTTCTCTACGTTCTTTTCTTAATTCTAAATACTTGGAATAATAAGCTTTGTAATCGTGAACTTTTCCTAGGGTAATTTCTATTGTTCGGTTAGTAACATTATCCAAAAAAGCCTTATCGTGAGATACCAAAACCACACCTCCTGGGTAAGTTTTTAAGAAATCTTCTAACCATTGTATAGATTCAATATCTAAGTGGTTGGTAGGCTCATCGAGCAATAATACATCCGATTTAGTAAGTAAAATTTTAGCTAATTCAATACGCATTCTCCAACCACCACTAAATTCATCTGTAAGTCGGGTAAAATCTTTTGGAGTAAAGCCCAATCCTTTTAAAATGGTTTCGCAATCGGCATCTATAGAAAAACCACCCAACACATTTAATCTTTCGTTGTAATCATTCAAATGGGTTAACAAATCTAAATAACTGTCAGATTCATAATCTTCTCTGGTGGCTAATTGGTGATTAATTTCATCAATTTTTCCATTGATATCATTTACTTCTTTAAAAACAGATTTGGTTTCATCAATAACGGTATTTCCGGAAATGAAATCCATATCTTGCGGCAAGTAACCAACAGTAAAGTCTGCCGGAGTGGAAATAGTTCCACTATCGGGTTCTTGTTCGCTTGCCATAATTTTTAACAAGGTGGACTTTCCAGCACCATTTTTTCCTACTAAACCAATTCTATCGGTTTTATTTACAATAAAAGAAATGCCATCAAATAGATAGCGTTCTCCAAAACTTACGGTTAAATCATTTACTCCTAACATGGGTGCGAAATTACAAATTAAAGTGTGAATAGATTAAAATGTTTGAAGTTTGAGGTTGGAAGTTTTATTTCGGCATATGGGTAGCAATTTCCCCTCTTGAGAGGGGGTGGGGGTGTGTTTGACAAGGTAGTTATAAATCTAATTGATTTAAAAAATGTGAGGATGTGTAAATTTCTAATTTCTACTCTTTAAAAATCAACTCACCCCCAAGTTATTTGGCGATAACTTTTCCCCTCTCTTTAAAGAGAGGGGGTTAGGGGGAGAGTTCTAATTATTTCCAATCTTAAGTATTATTGCTATTATTCAACTTGTGTTTTCTTTTGTTTGAATGCAAAAGTGAATTTCTAATCTCTAATTTCCAATTGTAAATATATCTTCCGACTTTCGTCTTTAAATACCCAATTTCAAATCTCCAATCAGAAATATATAAGTAACTTTGTAAAGTTTAAAAATCACCAAAATGTTATCAAGTATTTTAGGACTTAAATGTCCGAAGTGTAGAAAAGGAGATCTATTCACACACAAAAACATGTACAGAGTTAAAGGTTTTTTTGATATGCCAAAAGAATGTCCGAATTGCGGGCAAGACTTTGAGCCTGAAAGTGGTTTTTACTTTGGAGCTATGTATGTAAGTTATGGACTGACAGTAGCCTTGAGTGTTGCTGTATTTGCGATAACTATAATTTTAGATATTTATTCTTTAGGTTTATTCTTACTGCTAAATGGCATTGCATTGCTGATTTTACTACCCTATATTTTTAGGGTTTCTAGGTCTATTTGGATAAGTATTATTGTAAAATATGACCCTCTCAAACAAGATGATGAAAAAGCACAAGCATAAAATTGTTGTTGAAAAAACAGCACATTACTATTCGTTAGGAAATATTTCTACAGCAAAAACACTATGGTTTGTATTACATGGTTATGGGTATAACGCCAATTATTTCATTCATAAATTTGATGTAATTGCTGATGAAGAAAACTTTGTTGTAGCTCCAGAAGGCTTATCTAAATTTTATGTTTCAGGAGTTAGTGGTAGGGTTGGAGCAAGTTGGATGACCAAAGAAAATCGTGAAGATGAAATTCAAGACTACCTGAATTACCTTAATAGTTTGTATGAAACGACCATGATAAAAAAAATTCTCGCACAAGAAAAAGATTATATGGGAGTTACATCTGACCGATTTAATAAAATAAAAATATCAACAGATGAAACATTACTCAGCCAAATAGATTTAACAGAGGTTAAAGTAAATATTATCGGATTTTCGCAAGGAGGTGCGACAGCAGCAAGATGGGTGAGTGACAACAAAATTAATTGCACTAACTTTATATTGTGGGCAAGTGTTTTTCCTGATGATATGGAATTTGAAGTATTAAAAACCAAAACCAATTCTTTTTTGTTGTATGGCGATGATGACGAATATGTAACTCAAGAAAGAATTGATAAGCAAAAAGCTATTCTTGAAAAAGCGAATATCAATTGTAAATTAATTGAGTTTAAAGGTAAACATGATGTTCCTGCTGAAGTGCTTAAAGAGCAGTGCAAACTGAATAATTGGACATAAATCTTCCTTAAAACTTGAGTTTGTTGCAACCTATACGTGTAATTACAATTTTTTAGTTGAACCTCACTATTTACAAGTGGTCTGAATTCAAATGAATAATCGAACTCAGGTTAATATTCTAAAAAAACACTAAATTGTTAGTTAGTCGAACCTTAAAAATTCCATTTTAGGCTAAAGGTTTTAAAAAATAGATTTT
>JAVVER010000098.1:0-13131 GCA_032251145.1 Vicingaceae bacterium
CATCAACAATTTAAAAGTTCTTATCACTTAATAATTAATAATGCACAACGGGTAAATAGTATTCAAAGTTACTTTTATTTTTCTTTTTATATTTTTACTTATAACTTTTTGAAATACTAAAGCGTCATATCAAAAAAATTAAGAAAACCATTTTTGACCATCAGCCAATTTAATAAGTGTGTGGATAATTATTCCGATAATCTATACCGTTTCATACTTAAAAATATTAGGGATGAGAAAATTTAAAGACAATCAGGATTTTAATACCAACCCTTTTAGAGTGAGTTTAACAACAAGATTTGGATACGGAAGAATAAATTTATTTACAACCTGTGGATTGACGCCATTATTTGAAAAAAATAGAGGTCCAGAATTACACGCATTTAGTGTTGGTGTAACTTTACTTGGGTTTTAAGTTGAATCTACCAAAGTTAAAATCAAATAAAATATTAAAAATTAACCCATAAATTTTTGCTACCTTTACATCTAAAATTAGAAGGAAAAAGCGATGTCAAAACTAACGTTTAGCCTTGAAAATGAATACGACTTCGAATTGATTGGAATTAGTTGTCACTCAAAAGATTATAGGATTTGTTGGTCGCTAAATAACGCCCTCAAAACAAATTTTAAAAGAATTGAAGATTACGAAATACAAAAGAAAAACGAAATCATTAACTTTCCGTTTTTTGAATATATTGACGAAGACAATAACATAGAATATTTTGTAATAGCCAACAAAAGTAGCGAAGGCTATTTGGTTAGTGAGAAACAAAGTATTGATTATTTTCTAGTCTTAAAAGGCAGTGTTACCGACAAACTTGTTGAAAATTTAGCAAAAAAGGTTAAAGAAATAGATGTCGTTATTATTGCCCACAGAATAGATGTAAACGAACTTAAATCGAAACAAAACTTATTATTTTAATGAACTACAGAAAAACAAAAATTGTTGCCACTATTGGTCCTGCTACCTCCTCAAAAGCAATGCTTAAAAAAATTATTAAAGCAGGGGTAAATGTTTGCAGGGTAAATTTTTCTCACGGAAGTTATGAAGATCACGAACAAGTAATCCATAATATTAGAGAAATAAACACCGAACTAGGTACACACACAGCTATTTTAGCCGATTTACAAGGACCAAAAATTAGAGTAGGAAAAATTGAAAACAATGGCGTAATGCTTAAAAATGGCAGTAAGTTTATTCTTACTTCTACCAAATGCGAAGGAACTGCCGAAAAAGCATACATCAGCTACCAAAACTTTCCTAAAGATGTAAAACCAAAAGAAAGAATATTGCTGGATGATGGAAAGCTAGCCTTAGAAGTAGTTTCCACTAACAGAAAAGACGAGGTAATTACCAAAGTAATTCATGGCGGAAAACTATCCTCCAATAAAGGCGTTAATTTGCCTAATACCAAAGTGTCTTTGCCAAGTTTAACAGAAAAAGACTTAGAAGATTTAAAATTTGCCCTAAAAATGAACATCTCATGGATAGGTTTATCCTTTGTGAGAAATGCCAGAGATATTATTGAGTTAAGACACCTTATTGCCAAAGCAAAAAGCAATGCTAAAATTGTTGCCAAAATTGAAAAACCTGAAGCGGTAGCCGAAATTGACGACATCATTAAAGAAACGGATGCCATTATGGTTGCTCGTGGTGATTTAGGTGTAGAAATTCCTTTCCATAAAGTACCACTTACCCAAAAAATGATAGTGAAAAAATGTATGCAAGCTGCCAAGCCTGTAATTATTGCCACCCAAATGATGGAAAGCATGATAGAAAACATTACGCCTACCAGAGCAGAAGTTAACGATGTGGCAAATGCGGTGTTAGATGGTGCTGATGCAGTTATGCTTAGTGCAGAAACTTCTGTAGGAAAACATCCTGTAGCAGTAATAAAAGCTATGGCAAGCATTATCGAAAATGTAGAAACTAGCGATTCGCTTTATCATTACGAATATCCGCCAGATGAAAATAATGAAGAAAGATACATTACAGATTCTATTTGTTTTAACTCTTGCAGATTAGCCCACAGAACAAATGCTGCGGCTATTATAACCATGACTTTTTCCGGTTATACAGGTTTTAAAATATCGAGTTTTAGACCAAGAGCTGGTGTTTTTGTTTTTACTGGAAACAGAGACATCTTAAACATGTTGAGCCTAGTTTGGGGAGTGAAAGTTTTTTACTACGATAAATTTGTAAGTACCGACCATACCATTGCCGATATCAAATACATCTTAAAGAAAGAAAAAAGAATTAAATCTAAAGACTTAGTCATCAACTTAGCGAGTATGCCTATTAGTGAGAAAGGGCAAACAAACATGATGAAATTAAGCATTGTTGATTAAAAAATAAAAACATTAAAAATATTACTATGTCATTAAACATAAACTTACTTAAAGAAATTGCCGAAGCTGCCGGAGCTCCTGGTCATGAGCAACGTATTAGAGAAATTGTAATTAGAGAAGTTACTCCGCTAGTTGACGAAGTTTCTGTAGATAATATGGGCAACGTTTACGCTATTAAAAAAGGAAAAGAATCCAAAAAAGTGATGATTGGCGCCCACATGGACGAAATCGGATTTATTGTTACCCATATTGATGATAACGGATTTGTGCGTTTTCATACCTTAGGAGGATTCGACCCGAAAACATTAACTGCGCAAAGAGTTATCATTCACGGAAAAAAAGATGTTATTGGTGTAATGGGTTCTAAACCTATTCATGTTATGACGGCTGAGGAAAAAACCAAACAATTAAAAACTACCGACTTTTTTATTGATTTAGGAATGAATAAAAAAGAAGTAGAAAAAATTGTAAGTCTTGGCGACCCAATTACTAGAGACAGAAACCTAATAGAAATGGGCAATTGTGTTAACTGTAAATCGTTAGACAACCGATTAGCAGTTTTTATTCTTATTGAATCATTAAGAGATTTAAAAAAACAAGCTGTTCCTTATGATGTGTATGGTGTTTTCACTGTTCAAGAAGAAGTTGGTATTAGAGGAGCAAGTGTAGCATCATTAAAAATTCAACCTGATTTTGGTTTTGGATTAGATACCACTATTGCTTACGATGTACCGGGAGCTAAAGCTGAAGAAATGATTACCAAATTGGGCGATGGAACAGCTATAAAAGTAATGGATAGCTCTACTATTTGCGATTACAGAATGGTTAAGTTTATGGAAGGCGTTGCTAAAAAACACAAAATTACCTATCAGAAAGAAATTTTAACAGCTGGAGGAACAGACACTGCCGGAATACAACGAATGAGTGCCGGTGGAGCTATTTCAGGAGCTATTTCTATTCCAACCAGACATATACACCAAGTAATTGAAATGGCAAACAAAGATGATATTCAAAGAAGTATTGATTTACTTTCTAACTGTTTATTAGAAATTAATACTTACGATTGGAAATTTTGATAGCTAGGTTATTAGGTTAAAAGTTTATGAGTTTATAAGGCTATTAGTTCCACAATTCTCCCTCCCTTTAGGAGGGTTGAGGTGGGATTTTATCCTACCAACTCATAAGTCAACACTTTTATAGAATATTGTAGGTTGTAGCTAATCATAGTAATATCATCCAATATCCCTCTATCTTCGGGATGGCAATACCACTCTAAATTAAGTTGTGTTCTATCAAATTTTTCTAAGCCAACAATTAACTCAACCAACTGAAAAATATAGTTGAAAGAAGCGTCATTATAATAATCTAAATCAATTAAAACTTTGGTGCTTTTTGCGGGATTTTCAAAATACTTTTTGAGCATTTTTAAAATTGTAGGGTAAAATTCTTCTGGTTTTGAATGCGTAGAAGAACCTATTAACTTGATGTTTCCCGTTTTGAAATTGATTAAAACTAAGGGAGTATTGGTATCTTCTTTAATTTCAAATTTGTCCATTGTTTTTTATTTCAAAACTACTAACAGACTACCTTTTTTAATGTAATGCAAGAATTAACAGTGTGTTATGAAATTGTAAATAAAAGCAATTTTCAGTTTTTTTTCACTCAAAATCTCCATACAGCAAGTACTTTTTTCGGGTAATTTTAAATTGTTTCAATCCATCTTGCCAAGAAGCAACAATTTCTTTTTCGGTTTTACCTGCTTTAATTTGTTCTTGTAGTTGGTTGGTTCCTGCCAACAAATTAAATGAGTTGGTAAAAAAACCTTCTTTTTCAGGGAAATTTTGGTAAATATCTAGCAACCAAAATAAATTTAATCGTTTTAAACCTCGCATACACATGTTCCCATATTCCGATAAATTATAACCTTTACATAACTGCCCTTCTAACTTTGGTTTTTTGGCTCCTTCCATGCTTTTGGGAGTAAAACTATATTTTTCAGAATCAATTTTTGGATGTCCCAATACCTGAAAAGGCTTATCAGTTCCACGTCCAACACTTATAGGAGTACCTTCAAACAAACACAAAGAAGGGTACAAATAAATACTACTCATATTCGGTAAATTAGGCGAAGGTTTTATAGGTAATTCGTAAGCACTTAAATGGTCATAATTTTTCATTTTAACAATAGTTAAATCGCATTGTACTTGGTTGGCTAACCATTTTTCTCCATTAATCATTTGAGCATACTCTCCCACTGTCATACCGTGAACGATAGGCACCGGGTGCATCCCAATAAAAGACTTGTACTTTTCTTCTAAAATTGGGCCGTCAACAAAGTGCCCATTAGGATTTGGTCTGTCCAAAATGATAAGCGGAATATTGTTTTCAGCACAAGCTTCCATCACATAATGCATAGTAGAAATGTAAGTGTAAAATCTTGCCCCAACATCTTGAATATCAAAAACAATCACCTCCAAGCCTTGTAATTGTTCGGTAGTAGGTTTTTTATTATTGCCGTAGAGCGAAACAATGGGTAATTGTGTTTTTTCATCTACTTCGGAATTTACTTTTTCTCCGGCATCAGCTTTCCCTCTAAAACCATGCTCCGGGCTAAACACTTTTACTACATTTACTTTTAAGCTTAAAAGACTATCAACCAAATGCATTTTATTAATAACAGCGGTATGATTAGCTACAATGCCTACTTTTTTATTTTGCAATAAAGGCAAATACGTTGCTGTTTGCGAAGCTCCGGTAATAATTGGTAAATCGGGTTTTTCTACAATAGCTTTGGGTATAGTGACTGTCTGCATGTTTTCGTGCATCTTTTTATTTTGCTGAGCATCGCAGCTGGAATAAAAAAATATAAAAAACAGTATGTAAAAGGTTTGTTTCATGATTTAATATTTTACGATGACCGTCAGTCATCTCTATATAAATTTCGCTCCGTTGGAGCTTGTTTAGTTTAATTTTAATTTCTTCCAACTCACCCCCCAAGTTATCTTGCGATAACTTCCCCCCCCTCTCTTTAAAGAGAGGGGGGGAAGGGGGAGAATCCTCATTATTTTATTAAAATTACTAACATTAATTATTATTTAAAGTTATTAATATGGCTCGTTTAATCTGTATATTTTTTATTTTATTAAATCGGTCAGATGTAACTCGCCAATAATCATTTTCTTGTGTTTTAAAATTTTTAATATGGCTCGTTTCATGGTCATCAACTAAGTTTTACTATTTTTGTTTATTACTTTAAGATGTAAAGTTAATTAAATTGCTCATCCCTACAAACAGAAAGACTTAAAACACCATTATGAATCTGGAGTATTTCATATCTAAGAAAATAATACAGGGAGACAGCAAATCCAATAAATTTACGCAACCAATAATAAAAATAGCTATTGTTGCCATTTCGTTGGGAATGATAGTGATGATTACTTCTTTAAGTATTGTTAGAGGATTTCAGGAGGAAATTCGTAATAAAATCATCGGTTTTGGAAGCCATATTCAGATTACCAGTTATGATTCTCACAACACCTACGAAGCAAGTCCTATTGATAAAGACCAAGATTTTTATCCCGAAATAGAAGAGGTTGAAGGCGTTAATCACATACAAGTTTTTGCCACCAAAGCGGGTATTATTAAAACCAAAGAAGAAATTTATGGTGTTGTTGTAAAAGGTGTTGGTAGCGATTTCGATTGGAGTTTTTTTAATGATAAACTAAAAAAAGGCAAAACTTTTAGCATTAATGATTCTGTTGTGGCGGATAGTATTTTACTCTCTAAAACCATTGCCAACAAAATGCAATTGGATGTTGGCGATAAAATGTTTATCTATTTTATTCAGGAAAACGGACAGTTACGCCCAAAAGATTTTATTGTTGCAGGAATTTACCAATCGGGATTGGAGCAATTTGACAATATTATTGTGCTAACCGATATAGCCCATATTCAGAAAAGAAATGGTTGGACAAATAACCAAGTAGGCGGATTTGAAATTACTATAGATAAATTTAAAGATTTAGATAAGTTGGATGAGTTTATTTATGAAAATATTGGTTACGACCTACATTCAAAAACCATACAACAACAAAACCCCGATATTTTTAATTGGTTGGAATTGCAAGATTTAAACGTAATAATTATTATTATTTTAATGTTGGTGGTTGCCATTATCAATATTGTTTCGGCATTGCTTATTCTTATTTTAGAAAGAGTTAGAACCATAGGAATTCTAAAAGCTATGGGCATGAGTAATTGGAGTGTAAGAAAAATTTTTATTTACAATGCTATTTATCTTATCATAAGAGGGTTGTTTTGGGGAAATGCCATAGGAATTGGGCTTTGTTTGTTACAACTTCAGTTTGGCTTTTTAAAACTTCCCGAAGAATCTTATTTTGTTCCTGTCGTTCCTATAAAACTTGAGCTTGTCAATATTTTGTTACTCAACTTAGGTACCTTGTTCATTTGTGTATTGATGCTGATTATCCCTTCATTGGTTATTTCAAAAATATCGCCAATTAAAGCCATTAGGTTTGATTAAGTTAGGTGTTAGGAGCTAGGCGTTAGGCGTTAGGAACAAGGTACTAGTTTAATATCTCAATGAAATTACGATTAACAAATAACCATTAACCATTAACTAAACAGAGGTTATTTAAAAAATAAATTTGTCTTTTATATTCAGAATTATGTATATTTATACTCGTGAAAACCTAATTCATAAAAAAATATGGCATTAAACATTTTCCAGACAAACAATAATAGCAGTGGTTTTGCTACAAAAAGCAAGAAAATGGCTCGAATGGGAGCTATTGGTGCTTTTTTTATTACCATGGTCTATAGTAGTTTTACCTCCATGTTCACTTCTGATGCTACTAATTTATTAATGGCATTTAGTCTGCCATTGGCTTGTATTGTGTTTTTTGGCATTACTTATACCAAAATAAACAGCAAAACCATTTACGAAATTTTACTATACTTTTTAATGGTTTCGGCATGTTTTACTATATATATTGGCTATAAATTAAATTTTGAAGCCAGTTATAGCGTACTTATGATGGTTATTTTAAACCTTACGCTTTTTATCATTCCAACCAATAAAAAACTAGCCATTTATTTCGGAGTAGTTTTCATATTTCTTTTAGTTAGTTTATTACTTTCAACTCAAAGCTATAGCTTCGTATGGCTAATTATAACCTTGTTTTTGTTTTCCTTTGTTTTAAGCTTTATTATAACCATGCAACGAAGAAACCTCATCAGAACAATAGACAGTAATGCTTCTATACTTAAATCTATTGCCAATACTACCAATGATGCTTTTTTGTTGGTCGATTATTTTTCTAAAGAAATTAAAGATGCTAACGAAAGAACTTCAACCGTTTTTAACCTTACTAATGCCAAAGATGTAATAAAAACCAATTACCAAACTTTATTTGCTGATGATAATTACATTCAGCAACATCGTACAGAAATTAAACAACAAATTACTGATTACGGCTATTTTAATGATGAAGTACAATTTAAAACCATTGATGGAGAAGTTTTTTGGGGATATTTATCTTTATCTCCTTTCAATGCGGCAAAAAACAACTATTACTTATTACAAATAAGAAATATTGATGCAAAGAAAAAGTATGATGAAAAAATTGCAAAAAACAGTGCTAAGTACCGTTTTATCTTAGATAATTTAGATGAATTCATCTATTTGGCTAACTACTCCAAAGGTAGCATTCCCGATTTTGAATATGTAAGCCCTTTTATTGAAGAAATTTTTGGGATTAAACCCCACCAAAATGTTTCTCAAGAGATTCAGAAAAATGTAGCTCAGCTCTATCATCCTGAAGATATTCCTAAAATTAAAGCAGAAAAAGAACAATTATTTAAAGATAAAACAAACGCAATATTTAATTACAGGGTAAAACCTTTAGGAAAAACCGAATACATCTGGATTCAAGAAAAAGTGTTCCCACGCTTAGATGAAAATGGCAATATCATAGAAATTTTAGGAATTTTACGGAAAAAAGAGGATTGATTAACGTAGGTTATAAATTATTTTATTGTAAACTATAATTGTTTGTATTTATAAAGCTTATTATGAAAAAATCGGTGTTATTGCTTTTAATATTTTCTAGCTTATTAGGCTTTTCGCAAACAGCAGAAGAATACCTTATCAACTATAAACATGAGTATAGTGAAAACAATGTGTATTTCTTTGATGATTATGTAGCTCAATTAAATTTAGTTTACGAAAACCCAGAAACTTTCGAGTTGATTGAAAAAATCGGATTTTCTCCTCTCAACTTTACTATCGACAACACTAAACAAATAATTCATAATAATGATATTGTTTCTGTCCCATTAACATGCAAACAAAATGAAGAAACTGGAGATCCAATAATAACATTAACAACAGGGTTTTATGCTAACTTAATTAAGAAAGAAAATGCTTACCAATTAATTTCTATCACCCCTCCTTATACTCATTATTTTAGAAAAAAAGATGTTGGAAATCAGTCCTTTTTTGTATTAGAAACACCTAAATACAATTATGTCAACCATTTCATACATCAGCACGACAAAGAACTTACTAAAGGCTATACAGAAGATGAAATTAAATCTCATTATTCAAACATGTTAAATACTTTTATGAGTTTAATGGACTCTAACTATATTTATGTGGAGGGGCAAGAATTTGTTGATACACTTGCTTTAGAGTTTTTTGTTGAAAATAGTTTTGAACGAAAGTTTAACCACGAGGATAAAATAATTCATCAAAATGTAAAAGCATATAATAATTTAGAAAACTTACAATATTGGGGTAATTTATTTGAAATGACCGATGATTTTTCTTTAAACGCACAACTTAGAGAGAAACAAGAAAAAGCAGTGGCACAAGATTTTACCTTGGTTTTTAAGTACGATAATTCTTTTCCAAAACCAATTTTTGAACTTATAAAAATTATTCCACCTGTCGGACTACAATGGAAAACACTGACTGACAACAAGTTTTTATTGCAATTGAATATTGAAGATTAATAAATTTAGTGGTTTATCTAAAAAACAACATCAAACTTCAAACCTTCAACTTCCATCCTTTTTATTTCCTTAATTTTGTCCTAATTTTTATTATCAATGGCAAAAATAGGCGACATAGAACTAGGCGAGTTCCCACTTTTACTTGCTCCAATGGAAGACGTTAGCGACCCACCTTTTCGTGCATTATGCAAAGAAAATGGTGCTGATTTAATGTACACCGAATTTATTTCTTCGGAAGGATTGATTAGAGATGCCGCTAAAAGCGTAAAAAAACTCGATATTTTTGAATACGAACGCCCCATTGGCATTCAGATTTTTGGGAATGATATTGAATCTATGCGTCAGGCAACAGAAGTAACTACCCAAGCTAACCCAGATATTATTGATATAAATTATGGTTGTCCGGTAAAAAAAGTGGCTTGTAAAGGTTCTGGAGCGGGTATTTTGCAAGATATTCCTAAAATGGTAAAAATGACTGCCGAGATTGTAAAATCTACGCATTTACCAGTTACCGTAAAAACTCGTTTAGGTTGGGACGAAAGCACCAAATACATTGTTGAAGTAGCCGAAAGATTACAAGATGTTGGCATACAAGCCATCTCTATACATGGCAGAACCAGAAAACAAATGTATAAAGGAGAAGCCGACTGGACCTTAATTGGTGAGGTGAAAAATAACCCCAGAATGCATATTCCTGTTTTTGGTAACGGAGATGTTGACACACCCGAAAAAGCCGTAGCAAATAAGAATAAATATGGTATTGATGGCGTAATGATAGGCAGAGCAAGTATTGGTTACCCTTGGATTTTTAATGAGATTAAGCACTTTATGGCTACTGGAGAACATCTTGCTCCGCCAACCATAGAACAGCGTATAAATGTTGCCAAACGCCATTTAGAAATGTCTATAAAATGGAAAGGCGAAAAATTAGGCATTGTTGAAATGCGAAGACATTACGCCAATTATTTTAAAGGAATTCCTCACTTAAAAGAGTTCAGAATAAAATTAGTTACTGAAAACAATCCAGAAATTTTATTCCACACCTTGGATGAAATTGCTACTGCGTTGAGTTTCCAATAAATATTCCCACCAAGGAAGTAATAAATATAGTATTATTCAAGCGTACTTTTTTGTTGCATTAATGCTTCAATTTCTTCAATTTTTCGAGGAGCTTTTGCAGAAAGATTTTCCGGTTCTCCATCAGTAATCAAAATATCATCTTCAATTCTAACCCCAATGTTCCACCATTTTGGGTCGCAATCCGAGCCCTCAGGAATATAAATTCCTGGCTCAACAGTAATTACATTTCCGGGAGTAAGTGGACCGTTCAAACCAGCATCGTGTACATCTAACCCTAAATAATGTGAAGTGCCGTGCATAAAGTATTTTCTTACTTGATATTTTTTTTCGATAATACCTAATTCAACCAATTTGGTAGCAATTATTTCCGTAGCAATATTGTGCGGATCCCAAAACTTATTGCCTTGCACACAGGCTTTGATGGCTGCTTCTTGAGCTTCTAAAACGGTATTATAAATTATTTTCTGCTCTTCAGAAAACTTTCCCTTAGCAGGAATAGTTCGAGTAACATCAGCTGTATATCCTCTGTATTCGGCACCAACATCGCTAACCAATAAATCATTTTCACCTAACATTTTTCGGTTGGTAGTATAATGTAACACACAAGAGTTTTCGCCACTTCCTAAAATGGATGGAAATCCAGGATGTTCGGCTCCGTTTTTCTTAAAAAAATATTCAATTATCGCTTCCGATTCGTATTCTTTCATACCAGGTTTTAGGGTTTTCATTAGTTCAATTTGAGCATCACAAGTAATATCAATGGCTTTTCGCAATAAAGCAATTTCTTCTTCCGATTTTATTTGTCTTAACGAAGCCATTATTGTAGCCAACTTCATATGGTCAATTTTATCATTAACTTTTTGTGTTTTTAGCTCAAATTGCTGAATAAGAGAGGCTAAATCATCTGTTTCTTGGGTGTTTCTAACATCTTGCGGAAGGGGGAAAGTTAAAATATGGTCAAAAGTTTCAAATTCAGCTTCAAAACTCGAAAAATCTGAACCTTCGTAAGCAGTTCGTATTTTTAGAAATTCAGAAGCTCCTTTAATGCCTAATCTTTTTCCATTCCATACTTCCTTTTTTAAATCTCTTTTTTGAAGAAATAGAATTTCATCGGTAGTTACTTCATTGCCAAAAGTTTGTTCTTCTTTAAATATAATTATAACCGCATGAGGTTCTCTTAAGCCTGTTAAGTAATAAAAATTTGGATCTTGATGGTATTCAAAATCTACATCATTAGCACGATTTCTTACCGGATTGGCAAAAAATATAGCCACAGAATTATTCGGCATTTGTTTTCTAAGTGCTTGACGATTTTTAGCAAAAAATTCAGCTGGAAGCAAATCTTCATCATAAGCATATTGTTCTTCTTGTTGTTTTGGTAAATCAATATTATTAGGGATTTCTTGGGCAACAAGTGCATTGAACGAAATCAGAATAAAGAGAAAAGGAAGTGTTTTCATAGTTAACAATGTAATTATAATGGAACGAAAAATATTCAACAATTGAGCCTAAACTTTGGCAAAAAAAAACGTTGCTACTAAAGTAACAACGTTTTTAATATCAATAAAGGATTTTTTATAAAATTAAATAATTCCTTTTTGTTGTGCTTTTATAAGCGCTGCTCTAATACCAATTTTATCAATGGTTCTTAGACCTGCAGCAGATACTTTTAAAGATATCCACAAATCTTCTTCTTCTAAATAAAATTTCTTAACGAATAAATTCGGTAAAAACTTTCTTTTAGTTCTTCTTTTAGAGTGAGAAACATTATTACCTGTAATCACACTTTTTCCTGTTATTTGACAAACTCTAGACATTTCTTTTGGCTTTAATTTTTAAGGATGGCAAAGTAACGTATATTTGTTTAAATATTCAAACTATTTATAAGAATTATTTTTTTCTTATTATTTGAATGCAAAATTTGTATTGAATAATAAAAATATCGTTGAACTTAATTTTAAAAATAACGATGTGAAAATTATACGGATAAATAAAAATTTAATTCTTTAAGTAAGCAATACATTTTAATTCAATTGCAATAGGAGAGGGAAGAGCACCTACTTCAACAGTAGTTCTACATGGTTGATTGTCTTTAAAATATTCTGCATAAACTTTGTTGTAGGTTTTAAAGTCTCTTTTCATGTCGGTAAGAAAAACGGTAACATCTACCAAATCGTTCCATGTTGCACCAGATTCTTCTAAAATTAGTTTTACATTATCGAAAACAGAGCGACATTGAGCTTCAAAATCGAACACTTCGTAATTTCCATTTTTATCGAATTTTAATCCAGGAATATTAGCTTCCTCACTACCTGAACCAGCAACTCTAGGTCCAACTCCCGATAAAAAAAGTAAATTACCTGCTTTTTTTGCATGAGGATAAAGCCCCATTGGTTTTGGGGCTTTATCTGTATTTATGCTGTTATTCATTTTATTTATGCTGTTTTGTTACTCGTTACTAAGAATGATTTTTTCTAACTCTTTTAATTTGGTATTTTCTTTCTTTAACTTTTCAGTCATTTCGTTGATTTTGTTTTCACTATTTTTTATAGCTTCATCAACTTTATTGTCATTATTAGCAGGATCATTTTTTTGAGCTTGAATTTCTTCTAGATTCTTTTCTTCTTTTTGAATTTCTTCTACCATTGTTTGAATGTTTTTTTCTAC
>JAVVER010000099.1:0-12755 GCA_032251145.1 Vicingaceae bacterium
ATCTATTTTTTAAAACCTTTAGCCTAAAATGGAATTTTTAAGGTTCGACTAGTTACATAGAAGTCCATAGCGGCTAATAAGAAGATTTTTAGCAACATATAGTGTTTCCATAAAATGGAAACAAACTATATAAACTATGTATGTACTTTAATTTAGATGTAAATACTATGTTTCTATGTGGTAAGATAAAACATTAAACTCGAACCTTATTACAATACCGACTTAAATTGGCTTAAAAATCGAATATCTCCTTCGGAGTATAAACGTAAGTCGTTTACTTTAAATTTAAGCATAGCAATACGTTCAATACCCATTCCGAAAGCAAAACCGCTGTATTTTTTGCTGTCAATTCCACAATTTTCTAATACATTTGGGTCAACCATTCCGCAGCCCATAATTTCTAAAAAACCAGTGTATTTACAAACATTACAACCTTCGCCATTGCAAACAGAGCAAGAAACATCCATTTCTGCACTTGGTTCTGTAAACGGAAAGTAAGAAGGACGTAAACGAATTTCGGTTTTCTCGCCAAACATTTCTTTAGCAAAATGAAGTAGGGTTTGTTTTAAGTCGGCAAAAGAAACATTTTCGTCAATATACAACCCTTCAATTTGGTGAAAAAAGCAGTGAGCTCGTGCAGAAATAGCCTCGTTTCTGTAAACTCTTCCTGGAGAAAGTGTTCTAATAGGTGCTTGGGTATTTTCCATTACCCTAACTTGTACCGATGAGGTGTGTGTTCTTAACGCCATTTCGCCATTTGCAGTATCCACAAAAAATGTATCTTGCATATCTCTTGCAGGATGTTCTGGCGGAAAATTTAATGCAGAGAAGTTATGCCAATCATCTTCAATTTCAGGACCTTCTGAAACCGTAAAACCAATTCTAGAAAATATTTCTATTATTTCATTTCGAACTAAAGAAATAGGATGTCTGCTACCAATTGGAGAAGGGTAACCAGTTTTGGTTAAATCAAGTTCGTCTGTGGTGTTACTTGTATCTTTTGATAAGGTAGAAAGAATATAATCATATTTTTCTTGAGCTTTTTCTTTAGCTTCATTTATTAGCTGACCAACTTCTTTTTTTTGTTCGTTAGGAACGTTTTTGAAATCATTAAATAAATCTTTGATAACACTTTTGCTACCTAGGAATTGTATCCTGAATTTTTCTAAATTTTCTTTGCTATCAGTTACAAAACTGTCAATTTCATTTATTAGCTGATGAATTTTATCTTTCATGCTGTTATTTCAATATTTATTTGAAGATTTTAATGGTAATTTTTATGTCTTCTAAAGGTCTGTCTTTTCTATCTCTTTTTACTGCAGCAATTTTATCTACCACATCCAGTCCTTCTATCACTTCTCCAAAAACAGTGTAATCCATATCTAAATGAGGTGTTCCACCAATGGTTTCGTAAGTTTTATATTGTCCGTCAGTATATTCAATTCTGCCTTGTTTACTTTTTTCAATTCTTTCAATTTCTTCTGTGGTAAATTTTCTTCCCTGTACAATATAAAATTGACAACCCGATGAACGTTTTTGTGGGTTAACGTTATCTCCTTGACGAGCTGCTGCCAATGCACCTCTTTTATGAATAAGTTGGGCGTTAAATTCAGCAGGAATAGTATAACCAACATCTCCTTCACCTAAATATTCACCTTTTTGAGCGTTTTTAGAATCAGGGTCTCCACCTTGAATCATAAAATCCTTAATTACTCGATGAAATAGCGTTTCATTGTAAAAACCCTCTTTTACCAATTTTATAAAATTATCTCTATGTTGAGGTGTTTCGTTAAATAACTTTATTTTAATATTTCCGTACTCGGTAGATAGTAACACTTTTGTTTCTTTCTTTTCTCCTTTAAATAAAGAAAAACTCATAAGTGAAAGAACTAATACACTAAAAAGAATTTTTTTTGACATGATAATTTTATTTCTTACATTTGTTCATTGCAATATTAAGAATTTATATTAAAAAGTTACAAAAACAAATCATGAAACGAGCCATTCTAATTCTTTCAATAAAATAGGAGAATGAAAATTAGGTAAGTTACTTGTTACTAATAAAAATCAATAAATTTATACACATGAAACCAACATTAAATTATATTGTTTTAACCCTTATTACTGTGTTATTTTTCTTCTCTTGTGCTAAAGACAGAGGACCAAGATTAATAATAAATGTTATTGAAGAAGATGGAACACCTGCTGTTGGAGCAACAGTTCATGCTTGGCCAACAGATGGTCCTTTTGAGTGCGGAAGTTGCATTGTTGATGAAGAAAAGATGGATCAAACAACAATAACTGATGGGGCTGGTGTAGCAATGTTTGATTTTAAATTTTCAGTAGTATTAGATGTAGAAGTTGTTTATTTTAAAGAAGGAGTAGATTCTTTATTACAACCTGTTATTACTGACACACTTTTTGGCAAAAAAGTAGTGAAAATTGAAGAAAAAAGACAAAGAAGTAAAAAGAATAATTTCCAAGAAACAGTAGTTGTAAAGTAATTTCTACAGTTTTTTTAGATTGTCAAAATAATCAATTATCGCTTTTCGCATTAATAACAATTGCTTTCGTCCTTTAGCGTTTGAAGGTATTTTTTTGATGTTTTTAAAGTGAGGCCATCCATCTTCATCTCTTCCCGTAAATCTGTAATAACCAAACTGACTTAAAACGGTGCAGATGCCAATATGTATAATATCTACTTTTTCTTCTTTCTGAAAAACGGTATGCGGTTTATTGAGTTCTTGTAAACCAATTATATACAGTATGGTTTGTTCGTCTATTTGTTCACCAAAACGACCTTCAACCATTTTCAAAACATTTTCCCACTTCTCTTTTAACTCGTTCTCTTCTATCATTGTTACTATTGTGTATTAAATTTCAGTAGCAATTTCATTATAAAATTGCTCAGCGGCATATTGTTCGGCTTTCTTTTTAGAAAAAGCCTTGCCAGTACCTTTAATTTCTGAATTAATGAGCAAAGTTACGGTATATATATTTTGGTTTCCTTCTAAATCTTCAATCGTTTCAAATTCAAAAGGAATTTTATTTTTCTGACACCATTCTATTACCCTGCTTTTAAAATTGGTTTCTTGAGCTACAATTTTTTCACTATCTAAATGATTCTCAATTAATTTTTGTTCAATAAAATTTCGGGCATGTTCGTAACCTTTATCAATATAAATAGCTCCTATTAAAGCTTCTAAAGCATTTCCTAAAATGCTCAAGCTTTTCTCTTCAGATTTTTTTTCAATAAGCTCTGCTAAGCCTATTTTTTTACCAAGTGAGTTAAGCATTTCTCTACTTACAAAGCGAGAGCGTAATTGGGTAAGAAATCCTTCATCTTTAAAAGGATATCGCAAAAAAAGATAATGAGAAACAACACTGCTTAAAATACTATCGCCTAAAAACTCTAAGCGTTCATTGCTTTGAATAATTTTATCATCACCAACCAACGATTTATGTGTTAGTGCTTGTTTGTAAATGGAGGTGTTTTTAGGAAAAAATCCCAATATACGTTCTAATTTCAACGCATATTGGGATTTCTTTTTGAATAACAAGGCTAACAATTAACTTTTATATTTTTTAAAAATAATGGAAGCATTATGTCCGCCAAAACCAAAGGTATTACTAAGAGCAGCTCTAACTTCTCTTTTTTGAGCT
Source organism: Vicingaceae bacterium (assembly GCA_032251145.1). Taxonomy (GTDB): domain Bacteria; phylum Bacteroidota; class Bacteroidia; order Flavobacteriales_E; family Vicingaceae; genus BRH-c54. Next base: position 3,664 of record JAVVER010000099.1, read on the forward strand.
TTGTTAAACGTAAAGTTTAATTTGGGGTCAAAAGATTCATCATCAGTAAAATGATTAATGGTTGGAGGAACGATATTCTCATTAACAGCCATAAGGGTAGCGATAGCTTCTAAAGCACCTGCCGCACCTAATAAATGGCCTGTCATTGATTTTGTTGAGCTTATGTTTAAGTTATAAGCATGATCGTTAAAAACCGAAAGAATGGCTTGTGTTTCAGCGATATCTCCTAGTGGAGTAGAAGTTCCGTGTACATTAATGTAATCAATATCTTCAGGAGAAATTCCTGCATCATCAATAGCATTAAGCATTACGTTTTTAGCACCTAATCCTTCAGGATGTGGAGCTGTCATGTGGTGAGCATCGGCAGATAAACCACCACCAATAACTTCAGCATAAATTTTAGCACCTCTAGCTTTTGCATGTTCGTATTCTTCCAAAATAACAGCAGCACCACCTTCTCCCATCACAAAACCATCTCTGTCTTTATCGAAAGGACGAGAAGCAGTTTCTGGAGAATCATTTCTAGTAGAAAGAGCGTGCATTGCATTAAATCCGCCCATTCCGGCTTCATAAATAGCAGCTTCAGAACCTCCGGCAACAAATACATCAGCTTTTCCTAAACGGATATAATTAAAAGCATCAATAAGTGCGTTGGTTGAAGAAGCACAAGCCGCAACAGTAGTAAAATTAGGGCCTCTAAAACCGTATTCCATAGAAATTAATCCAGAAGCAATATCTGCAATCATTTTAGGAATAAAGAAAGGATTAAATCTTGGAGTTCCATCGCCACCAACAAAATTGGTTACTTCATCTTGAAAAGTTTTTATACCTCCAATTCCTGAACCCCAAATAACACCAACTCTATCTTTATTAACTGTTTCTAGGTTAATTTTTGAATCAGCAACAGCTTCTTTAGAAGCAATTAATGCAAATTGAGTATAAGGATCAATTTTTCTAGCTTCCTTTCTATCAAAATGATCAGCAGCATCAAAGTTTTTTACTTCACAAGCAAATTGTGTTTTAAACTTTGTAGCATCAAATCTTGTGATAGGAGCACAACCACTAACACCTTTTTTAAGATTTTCCCAAGTTTCAGGAAAAGTATTTCCTAATGGGGTAATGGCACCTATTCCGGTTACAACAACTCTTTTTAATTCCATAAATTTGTTAGGTTAAAATTTGATTATAAACAGAAAAAGCTTTGAATTAAGCATCCAAAGCAATTTCTAAACAATTTTTTATAGAGCTTAAACGCTTACTTTAGGTTGTTTTCGATGTATGTAATAGCATCACCTACAGTAGCAATTTTTTCAGCCTCATCGTCTGGAATAGCAATATTAAACTCTTTTTCAAATTCCATAATCAATTCAACTGTGTCTAAAGAATCAGCTCCTAAATCGTTAGTAAAGCTTGCTTCATTTGTTACTTCGTTTTCGTCAACGCCTAATTTGTCAACAATAATTGATTTTACTTTTCCTGTAATATCTGACATGTTTTTTAATTTTAAGTTTATAAGGTGCAAAGAAAATTATTTATCTCAATATAATCAAATTATTTTTGATTATTCGTACCTATTTTATTCACATAATTTTTATTCGTGCTTAGTTTTAAGAATTTACACGTGTTTTTAAAGGTGTAAAATTACTTTAATTCCTACTTTTGCGGCTATAAAAATACTATTATTTCATGTATAAGATTGCCATTTTTGCTTCCGGTAGCGGCTCTAACGCTGAAAACATTGCCAATTATTTTAAAGACAAGCCTATTGCCGAGGTTGGACTTATACTTACGAACAAAGCAGATGCTTATGTATTGGAGAGGGCAAAAAAATTAGCTATTAAAAGTGTGGTTTTTTCTTCTGAACAGTTAAAATCGGGCGAATTACTCAATTTATTAAAAGATAAAGGCATTGATTTTATAGTATTGGCTGGATTTTTACTCAAAATACCTGAAAATTTAATTGCTGCTTTTCCCAATAAAATCATCAACATACACCCAGCATTATTGCCCAGGTATGGCGGAAAAGGAATGTATGGAGATGCTGTGCATAAAGCGGTTGTTGCCAATAAAGAAAAAGAATCGGGGATTACTATTCATTATGTAAATGAACATTATGATGAAGGAGCAATTATTTTCCAAGCGAAGTGTCCGGTTAGTGAATCCGATTCTTATGAAGATGTTGCCCATAAAATCCATCAATTGGAATATGAACACTTTCCGAGGGTGATTGAGGGGATATTAGCCCCCTAATCCCCCGAAGGGGGACTTTTCCAACTCACAAAGCCAAACTTCAACGTCATTCCTGTGCAGCGTAGCGGAAACAGGAATCTTTTTTGTCTTCTTTATTTTGAACCAAAAACATCTTTAAATTTCTTTATTAAAACAACTGTTCCGTATATCCATAAACCAGTAGCGATTACGAAAAATATTAAATATAGCCAGTCTGTTTTGGTTTCTAATTCAATTTCTTTGTAATTAATTATTGTGTTTATCATTACAAAAATCCATGCGAAATACAAGAACCATAATCGACCTTTCCAAGAACCTTCAACTTCCATATCATTCATATTGAATTGTTTTTGTTAGTTTTTGAATAAATTATAAATGTGATTGTCTGTGGGTGATGGTTATTAAATATGATTACTATACATTGATATAGCAACGTTTACTTTTGAGTCATCAATTTCATCCCAATGGTCATCTATCCATTTTATACACACTTTTTCAATTATGTCATTAACATAATAATCCGTTGAGAAAGGATCTACCATAGGGAAGTTAGGTTCAAGTCCTTTAGTACTGTGTTTAATTTCAAGAATATTTGTCCAATCTTCAATTTTTTTATTTAAAGAATATAAATTGGGTCCGTTTAAACCACCATGGATGCAAAAGTCACCTTCACCATCTTTGCTAGGTGATATGATGATATTTATCCTAACTGCTTCAGCTGGAATCTTCTGAAGAAAGGAATTTATGTTGGATAGAATTGAGTTTTTTTCTCTATCTAATGCTTCTATCAATTTGTTTTTATATTCTTCTTCGGTCATGTGAGAATAATAATTAGTACATTATTTATATTTTAATTCTTATAGTAACCAAATTTGTCTTTCATTAGGCTTTCAATTTCTATTCATAATTCTCCCACTTTTTTGTATCTTTCTTCGTTTCCATTTTTCTTCAGCTAACACACAACTACTATATTAGGTTTGATTTTTTCAAACTTAGTCCCTCAAACATACAAAAAATTACTTAAAAATCATCAAAAGAGTTCTGACTCAATGCAGTTCCAATTTTTCAAATCGATACCCTTGTTCTGCAAAATGTGCTAATACTTTTGGTAAAGTAAATTTAAGATTAGCGGCAGCTTTCATACTATCATGAAAGACAATGATGGCTCCTTCGGTAGTGTTGTTGATTACATTGCTTAAGCATTTTTCTGGGCTGGTCTTTGGGTCAAAATCGCCACTTAATACATCCCACATAATTACCTTGTAATCATCTTTTATCAACTCGTATTGCGATTTTTTTATTCTCCCATAAGGCGGACGAAATAAATTGCTTTTTACCACTTCTTCGCATTTTTTTATGTTGCGGAGGTAAGCTTCATTGTCGGTATTCCAACCATTCAAATGATGGTAGGTGTGATTGCCTACAGCATGTCCTTCGCTAATAATTTGTTGGAAGATTTCAGGGTGTTTTGCTACATTGGAGCCCACACAAAAAAAAGTAGCTTTGGCATTAAAAGCTTTTAAGGTGGTTAATGTCCACTCAGTAATTTCGGGGGTTGGGCCATCATCAAAAGTGAGGTAGATAATTTTTTCGGCAGTAGGAATTTTCCAAATAAAATTGGAGTAGTATTTTTTAATAAAATAGGATGATTTTACTAAATACATGTTGATTTTATTCTGCTTGAAGCGTTGGTGCTACCAGTTTTTGGGTAATTTTTTCGGCAATTAAAGGAAAATGTATTTTAATGATTTTATTGATGTCACTTTCGCTCGAATTAAACCTAGAGATAATAGCTCCTGAACTTACTTCCTTAGTGTTACTATTAATAATGGTATAATGCACTTTTATTTCTCTTTTGTATTGATTTTCGGCAGCTTTATAAGCATCATCAGCACTTTTTTTAATGTCTAGCTGATTGATAAAAACATAATAAGTGCTTTCATAGGTTTTGTTTAAATTGGGAATAAGGTTATCATTGGTAATTACGGTATTCATAAATTTTTCGCGGTTATCTACTTCTGAAACTATCTCTCCGTTTTGAATGGTAGCTTCCTGAGGTTCTTTTTCTTTCTCTTTGGGTTTAATTTTATTGAACAGTTTTTTGGCAGGTGTTTCTTTTTCTACTACTTCTGGCTCAATTATTTGATATTTGTAGCCAATAGAGCTGTAGATATACGTCAGTTCTTTTTGCACTACTTCTTGCTCCATGGCATAAAACGATAAAGGATTAAAATATTCTTTTAGCGAGATAAATAGGTTTTTATCTAATTCTGCACGAAACATGGCTTTTATTTCATGGAAATTCATTTCGTTTTTCTGACTTAAATCTCCATCAATATCCGAAAAGTACATTTTAGATTCGAAAGGAATAAGTAGCACATTGTTTTTAGCTGCTGGATCGTGAATGATGGCTTCGCCTGTGGTAGTTTCTTGGGCGGATAAAATGCTGGTGTTTATAATGGTGATTACTAATAGAATCTTGGAAATTAATTTCATAATTATAATTTTTGATGAACAATGCTATTCACCATAAAATTATGCCAAAATTAGTTGGAGAAAACCTCTAGTAAAGAGAGTTTGTAAACAAATGAAAGTTAATTAATGGTTTTTTGATTAATAAAGACTAGTCAGATAGTTTTTACACAAATTAAGGATTAATTGCACTAATTAGTACGAACTTTCCCTCTGCACCCCCTCTCTTTAAAGAGAGGGGGAAAAGTTATCGTAAGATAACTTGGGGGTGAGTTAGAAAAAATGAAACTAATTTAAGCTCCGATAGAGAGAAATTTAATAGGGTTGACTATTAGGTCAGCTAAAAAATAATAACAAATAAACCCTTCCCTCGCATTCTTTTTTTTAAGATAGGGAGGCTGTCGTAAGATAACTTAGGGGTGAGTTAAAACAAATAAGTTACAACAAAATAATGAATTTGCGGAATAAGTGCTAATTTGTGTTTAAACAAAACAGCATGAGTAATGATTACTTAAAACCTTAGCCAGTCGGTATTGGCGTATAACATTAAAGCTAATAAAAGCACCATGCCTGCTACCTGAGCATATTCCATTATTTTTTCATTGGGTTTTCTTCCAGTAATCATTTCATATAGTAGAAACATTACATGTCCGCCATCTAAAGCAGGAATAGGCAATAAATTCATAAATGCCAACACCAATGAAAACCAAGCTGTTCTTTCCCAAAAGTTTTGCCATGACCAACTTGTTCCAAAAATTTTACTAATAGTATAAAATCCTCCCACTCCCTTATAAGCTCCAGTGTTGGGGTTTATTATTTTACTGAATCCTTTGTAGTACTTAACTAATTCTTCTTTTGCTTTTGAAAAACCTCTAACAAAACCACCAAAAAAAGTATATTTAATGGTTCGTAAATTATAGGTTCCTTTTATCTCTAATTCTTCAAAGTTATAAGGATATGGAGATAATCCAATAATTGCGGAGTCAGGAATAGTTATGGGTATATTAATTTCTTGTCCTTCACGAAGTATATTAACTTCAATTTTTTGTCCTCTGTATTTTTTTATCTCATTAGTAAACTCATCATAATACTTTATAGTTGTATTATTAACCCCGATAATATCGTCTTTTATTTTAAACCCAGCATCTGAAGCAACATAGTCTTTTTTCGCAATACTTCCAATGGTAAATGGCATTCGTGGTCTAACTAACCCTCCTCCGAGTTTTTTGTCATCCATAAGTTTTCCTAATACATCAATAGGAACAGAAAGAGTTTTTTCACTTCCATTTCTTTCAACGACAACAGTTTCTGCATATAGCATATTTTCTACTGTATTAGAAAAACTATTAAAAGGTTCTCCGTTAATAGAAATAATTTTATCTCCTGTTTTAAGACCAACTTCATTTTCGAGAACATCACTTATTACCCAAACACCATCCTTCAAATTTTCATTAGGCAAAAACTTTTCGCCATAACCCATTAATACAAAGCTGTAAATTAAAAAGCCTACAATTACATTTACAATTATACCTCCCAACATAATTATTAATCGTTGCCAAGTTGGTTTAGCACGAAACTCCCATGGTTGAGGTGGTTGTTTCAGTTGTTCTTTGTCCATGCTTTCATCTATCATTCCGGCAATTTTTACATAACCGCCTAATGGTAGCCAACCAATACCGTATTCGGTATCTCCAATTTTCTTTTTATAGATGGAAAACCAAGGGTTGAAGAAAAGATAAAAACTTTCTACTTTAGTTTTGAATAATTTGGCAGCAAAGAAATGACCACCTTCGTGTAATATCACTAATATAGAGATGCTTAAAAAGAATTGTCCGCCTTGTATAATGTATTCCATGTTTTAAAATTAAATTCGGGCGAAGTTACTTTTAAATTGTCAATTATAAAATTTCTAGAAAAATTGATGAATTTAATTTAGGAAAATTAACTTTCTTACTTTTGATGCACAAAAAAAAACAATACATTATAAAAAAACTAAAGTACGATACCGTCCTTGAAGTGAGTAAAGAAAATTTAGCTCACAACCTTAATTATTTTAGGGGTTTATTACAACCTAAAACAAAAGTAATGGTAATGGTTAAGGCTTATGGCTACGGACTTGGACCTATTGGCTTATCGAAATTTTTAGAGGAACAAGGAGTAGATTATTTAGGCGTTGCCAATATTTTAGAAGGAGTAGAAATTAGAAAGGCAGGAGTAAAATTGCCAATTGCCATAATGAAGCCTGAGTTAGAAAGTTTCGACTTGGTAATAAAACACCAACTTACACCTGCAATATTTTCATTAACATCGTTAGCAGCTTTTGTTAACACTATTAAAACATTACCTGTAGATAAAAATTATAACATTCATTTAAAGTTTGATACAGGAATGCATCGTTTGGGGTTGAAAATGGAGAAAATAGATGAAGTAATAAAAACGATACAGCAATATCCGAACATAATTATAGAAAGCGTTTTTTCTCAGCTAAGTTCTTCAGATAACCCTGATGAAGATAATTATTCATTAAATCAAATAAAGCAATTTGAAAAGATGGCTGAGAAAATTTCAACATCATTCAATTATAAAATTGATAGGCACATTGCAAATTCTAATGCTATTGTTCGTTTTCCAGAGGCACATTACGATATGGTAAGGCTGGGGATAGGTTTGTTGGGATTTGCGGAAGACGAAACAGCTAATGCATCATTAAAAAATGTAGCGGTGCTAAAAACTAAAATTGCTCAAATTCATTATTTACAGGCTGGCGAAACCATTGGTTATGGAAGATTGGGAAAAGTAACCAAACCAGCCGTTATTGCAACTATACCTATAGGTTATGCAGATGGATTTAATCGTCAGTTGGGTAATGGCAATTGGTCTTTGATTGTAAATGGTAAACCTGCTCCAACTATAGGAAATATTTGTATGGACATTACTATGATAGATGTAACTGGCATAGAGTGTTCTGAAGAGGATGTTGCTTTACTTTTCAATACTAAGGAAAGCCTACTTTCTTTATCTAAGGTTCTGAAAACCATACCATACGAGGTTTTTACTACTATCTCTCCTAGGGTGAAAAGAGACTATGTATAACTTATTAGTTTTAGTCGAAACAATTGTAACTTTAGTAGATTTATAATCGTATATTTGTCTAATAGTTTGGATTTTTTAACAAGTAATGTTAAAAACAGAACGACCTTTGCAAATTAAAATTAACTGTAAATCTACAATAAAATTAAATTATAATCTAACCTGAAAACTTATAGCTATGAAAAAACTTTATAAACTTCTAAACCCCTATTTATTTGGCTTTGTGGCATTGTTAGGATTGCAAACAATGCTTTATAACAATGCAAAAGCACAAGGTGTTATTACAACAACATCTTCATTTTTAAACAATAATGGATCAGGAACAGTAACGTTTAACCTTCAAAACACTACTACATCACCAATAGCGATTACGGATATAGCTGGACTAACTGGCTCTAGTGGTTCTGTTGGTGTAGAGTTGTGGTATAACACTACCCCGATAAATGGAACCCCAGGGGTTATTTCAACTGCTAATGGTTGGATTCAAGAAGCTGCAGGAACAATAACAGGAATACCTAACACAACAACAACAGCTACACAACCTTTTTTTACAGGATTAAATTTTATAATCCCTGCCAATACAACTTATGGAATTGCAGTTTATGCAGCTGGTCAGAGATATTTTACCATGACTACTGCAGAAACATTTTCAGATTTAGGTATTAATTTAATTGCTGGGCCAAATGTAAGTTATGGAGGAGGAGCACCAAACGGAGCAGCTCCCACAAATACACCTAGAGGTTGGATAGGAACGATTAACTTTGCATTTTTAGCACCTTGTTCAGGAGCCCCAACTTCAGGTGTGGCTTCAGCCCCAACAAATGTTTGTGCCAATCAACAATTTAATTTATCACTTTCTGGGCAAACGGTAGGAACAGGTGTAAACTATCAATGGCTATCTGGACCATCACCTACTGGACCATGGACACCTATAACGGGGGCTACAACACCTAACGAAACTATTTCGCAAACAATAGATACCTATTACGCATGTGAAGTTTTGTGTACAAACAGCTCTTTAGCAGATACAACTGCTGCTGTTTTTGTACAAACAAGCCCCAATTTGCCAGCAGGAACCTATACCATTGGAGCAACAGGAAATTACCCTAACTTTACTGCAGCAGTAGCAGCAATGAGTTGTGGTATTGCCGGACCAGTAGTGTTTAATGTGTTGCCTGGCTCAGGCCCTTACAATGAACAAATAACTATCCCACAAATAATTAACTCTAGTGCAACCAATACCATCACCTTTAATGGAAATGGAGAGACTATAACATCAACAACCACTACATCAGCACGTT
>JAVVER010000100.1:0-12590 GCA_032251145.1 Vicingaceae bacterium
CTATTTTTTAAAACCTTTAGCCTAAAATGGAATTTTTAAGGTTCGACTAATTATTAAGTTTGATTTATTTACTTTTAATGTTTCTGGATTATTAAAAATTACCTCAAACTGTCCTTCTTTTGGAATATCTACAATAAAAATCCTTTTAGCTTTTTTTCCAAATGCATAAGTTTGAACTGGCCAAAAGGCTTTTTGACATTCTGTTATCTCATTTGTTTCTTTATGTTTAAAAGAAATTGAGAATTCACCAAGATTAACAAAAATACCTCCAAGTACATAAATTCTATATCTTCGAGCTTTTAATTCGATTTCTTCTTGTTTATTATTAATATTTATTAGTCTTGTAACTCTCAATAATTTTTTATTTTCTTCTTATTAGTTGAAACGATTTAGTTACTTACCCACCAGAAACCTTTTTTATTATAGTATTTTCTTTCTGAAAAAACTACCTAAACAAATACATTTTGCCGTATCCTTTTTTAAAGTAGTTGTCAGCACTTGTTTCTCGGTGTTCAATATCGCTATTGTTAATTTTGGTAATCACCCTATAAAGATAAAGTCCGTTAGCAAGCCTATCTCCATATTGGTCGGTACCATCCCAAGCAAAATCTGAGATATTTCTACCTATTTTAATGTTACCCAGTTCTTCTTTATGTATTTCTCTCACTACTTTTCCGGTAATGGTAATAATTTGAATTTTAAAGATGTCTGGAACTTGGCTTCCCGTTAGTGTAAACACAAAACGTGTTGATGTAGTAAACGGATTCGGATAATTAACAATATTGGTAATGGTTGACCTATGAATTACCTCAAAACCAATTAAATAATCATTACTTCCCGATTCATTTTTAGAAACATCATTAGCTTGAACTCTTAGTTTATAATGTCCATCTTTATCAAAATTGGCAGGATAAATAATTTTAGCACTGTTTTTTGGTAATGAAGCAGGAATAAACTGCATAATTTCTTGTCCGTTACCATTAAAATAAATTCTTTTTTCAACACCATCGGGAGAGGTAATCCATACAGCAAAATCGGCAGTATCGTTTAAGGCTAAAAACAAGTTTTCATCTTTCAACTCAATTACAATTTCCGATTTTGGTGAAACAATATCTCCATCTAAAATATGTGTTCCATCAAAAGTAACATCTAACAACGGATTGATTTTATCATCATGCACGTAAAAAGGAATTTCTGCCAAATTATTAAAATGATATTTTTCTAATTGGTCATTATTCGGATTTACTTCAATAAGTAAACTATTTATGCCTGCCATTCCTTGTGTTGAAAATTCTAAATTCACAATCATCACACTATCTGCCAATAATGGTGCTTGTCTAGGATAATTTACAGGAATTACTTGGTTAAATTTATTCAATACATTAAACGCAATTAACAAACTATCCATGTTATGTCGGCTTATATTTTTTACAGCTATAGAAAGTCTTATTTTTTCACCTTCTTGCACGGTGTCATTATGAAAAGTAAAGTGAATGTTTGGAGAAAGAGCTGCCTCTGGAATATCTTCATACGTTACTTGCCACCTGTGTAATTGCGGTGCTGTAAACAACGAATCATCCATTATATGAGCGTTTAATTTTAAATAAGGGTATTGGCTTGCATTTATTTGATTGGTAATTCTAATATCTCCCGAATCTGTTGGCAGATTACTAATCAATAAGGTTTCATTGCCATTATTATCTATCCCAAAAACATTTAAAACAGTACTATCTTTTGAGGGATTTTCTAATGGTGTCATCCGCCATGAGAGAGAATCCCAGCTGACGGCAGGACCTAAGGGAGGGGAAAATATATTGCCAAAATTTGCCGAGCCAGTAATGGTAGCACTTACTGAAACACCTTTTTCTGTTATGCTTGAACCAACACTTTCAACTACAGAAGTAGGTGTACCTTTTTTAACAAAAAAAGCAAAAGGCAAACTATCTTGAGCCATTGGAATTTGTGTTGCTCCAAGGTTTGTTAAAGCAGTATTTACATTGGTTGGAAGTGGTGCATAACTCCAAAACATATTCCAATACCACGACCACATTAACACATAATATCCGTTAGGAACACTATCTGTAAGCATATTTGCCAACGCATTCATTTGAGCAGGGTCTCCATTTTGGAAAATAAAAAATTTATCCGGTGCTTGACTTGGATTTGAACCAGGAATATTAAGTTGCCCCATGTTCATTTCTAAGGGTTTCCAATAATCAAAAGAAATAGTATCTAAAACAGTAACATGAATAGCACTATTAGCTCCCCAACCGTTTCCTGCAATTCTTGTTTGATCTATCCAGTAAGAAGGGTTTGAGCCTTCTAACCAGTTGGTTGGTCCATTTACTGTTGCACTTCCTATTGCTCCATCTGTAAGTGCTTTTAATGTACTTACTTTATTTTGAAAACTAAACAACCGATTTGGTCGGCTATACCCTACTAATTGCATTGGGTTATTTTCAAATTGGAAGATATGTTCTTGTTGCCAACCTTCTTTATTTTGAATGTACTGAAAAGATCGCATTTGCCAGTTATAACTAGCTGTTGAAGACGAATCTTTGCTTACTCTCCAAAAATAAACCATACTATCAGGCATATTTTGTAAAAGATTTGGAGTCCATGTTACAACCCCTCCAGGTTGACTAAATAAAGTAATTCTTTCCTTAATCGGACTATTAAAATAATCTGTTGTATCTACTTCAAAAACATAATCTTCAGGAGCCTGAAACGGAAATGCTGTTGATGCTTTAAGGGTTATCCCTTGATGGGGTACAATAGAAAAATGATAAGGATAAATAGGGATGATATTATCAGATCGAATATTTAATTGTTTAACAACTATATTATTATTTTCATCAAGTTCATCAATATTAATTGGAGGAGCATCTACCATAATGGTAAAGTTGTTTATTCCCATCCCTCTGATAACATCTACAGGAAGTTTAAAGGTAAAAGTATCTTTATAATGTGGAGCAGTAATAGCTTTAATATAGGTAGTGTCTGAAAAATTGGTATTTGGATAATTTCTTGTAAGGCTTAAAATTATAGTGGTGTCGATAGCTTTACCTAAATTTGCTACAATTACATTTACCTGAAAAGAATCTAATGCTGAAGTTACAATAGTTGGTTCAAAATTAACTGATGCCTGATTAATCATGTAGTCGGGCTTTTCAAAGGTATGGAGTTTTACTGCTGGATCTCCATGAAATGTCATGTTTAAAGCAGTAGCATTATTAAAATTTTTAACACTTATTCCGGTAGATTGAGTTGTATATGCGGTAGTATTTTGTATATGTTCAGCTATACTTTTCCCATAATTTTTATAGCTAATATTTTTATATAATTCTTCAGCAAAGGTATTTAAAGCTGTTGAAGTTGCTAAATCTACAGAGGACAAAAAGCCTATAACCCCTTTATTATCTAAAATTACATGTTCTTCACTAGTGCTATTGGCTGCGGGCAAATGAATGTCTCCAGCAAAACATGCCAACCCTGTTAAAAATGGATATCTGCCTTGCTGATTAAGCCAAAGCCTTGGGTCATCAAGATTTTGATCGAACCCTCCAGTTGCAGATGCGTGTCCTAAGAAAGTCATCATTGCAACTCCATCGCCTATTAATTTTTTTATAGAATCTGATAAAGTAATATGAATAGGTGCTGAAGTAGTTTTGGTAAACATTTTTACATTACCACCAAACAATGTATCTTCAATAACATTTTTATATCCATTAAGAAATATTTGAAAGGTATTTTGCTCAGTTGGATTAGCCCCTCCAGCAAAGTGAAGTATTTGCTTCATCCAATCTGTTTCTCCATTATTACCTATTACCGGACTTTCATGTTGTTGCACTTTATTTAAATACCATGCAATTTCGGTGTTGTTTTTTGCTGCCAATCTTCCTGTAGGAATTGCGGGAGAAAATAAACTTGCTCCCAGCCCTGCTGTTATCATATTATCAGAAGTGGGTTCGCCATAAGAGGGCACTAAACAATTTTGAAAATTAATAGGAGATTTACGTATTTGCTTAGCTTTAATTGATTTGCCCAATAAAAACAAATAATTAGGTTTTGTTGGCCAAGTATTTAATAAATAATCTAAAAAACTTCTTATTGCCAACGGATGTTTTTCAATTCCATAAGCAAATTGGTGGTAAATTTCTTCAACAGTAAAAATTACTGGGTTTTGTGGCGTAGCTTTAAAACCAGGGTTTTGTCTGTAATTAGCATAATCTGTAGCACCACTTAATAAACTTTTGTGGGTAATGATTAAATATGCGGTATCAACATGGTTAGTAGAATAATCAGTAAAAAAACCTGTACCATTAATCGGACTAAGAGCAGTAACATTTTTCACTTGTCCGTCTGATGTAAGATAACATTCTTTATAATTAGCGTTTGGAATTAAACACTTAAAATAGCCTGAATCTTGCACTACGGTTATTTTCTTGCCGTTGGTTAAATCATAAAAAAGTACATCTCCCGTAGGATTAAAATCTGAAAATCGCAAATAGGATTTAGATTGAAAGGTATTGTCCTCAATAAAAAAATTATCGAAAACAGTTGAGTTTTCCATAGTTGGCAAATGCGGATAGCGTAATTTAACATAAGAAACTGCTTGTCTGGCAGCTGAAGCTCCTAAACTGTTTATACTCGAGAAAGTAACTGACGTAGTGTTTGCTCCTAACATATTGGGAGCTAAACTCATCAATACATCAATTTTTTTATATCCTTTAAAAATAGAGTCGTATTGCTGACCAGCAGTTGCAACTCTAAGATGCTGATTATTTCCTGATATATTGCTAGCATCTGACTGTCCTAATACTACAGCCTCTAGTTTGGCACTTGGTCCGGAAGCATAAACTTCTTTAGAATTAATATTTTTAGTGGTAGAAGCCCCTAAAGCATAAGGTAAATCGAACCAACCCTCTGTTGGTGCGTAGCCAAATAGAGAAACTCCTGTTCCGCCAACATCCATCGTTTCTCCATCATAGTAAGGATTAGCAGTTCCATTTCCGGCAGTATAAAACTCAACATTTTCTTTAGTAAAATAAGCTATTGGCGTATATGCAGAAAAGTTGGTGTCCGTTTCTACAATAATTCTATTATTGGCTGTTGAGTTATTCCACGTAAGAAAATAAGAAATAGTATCTGTTGTTAGGCTATAATAAGGATTAGGATGATCTATTGCACCTCCATAAAGTCGCTCATCAAGCCAACCGTCATTATGCTGAGCATAGAATTCTATAAAATCATTTTGATTGAAAATGCCATCATTTTCGCCTTCAATATAAATTGGAATTTCTTGTCCTCTGGCAAATAGTTGAAAGTTTTGAGGGTTAATTGCACTTAAAGGAATTCCTGCATTAAAAAGCGTTGCGGAATCAATTCTGTAAACACCTGTTTCGGCAATTTTAAATTGAAAATATTGTTGATTATAGTTAATCCAACTGTTATTGAAAGACTGAGCTTTAAGCGAAGGAAAATTTGCTAAAAAAATAGTGATACAAACAATCTGAAATACTATTTTTCTAATGTTTTTCAATGGAAAGTAATTTTTTATAGTTCTGATTTAAAGTGTTATAAAATTACAAAAAATAACTAATTAAAAATTGTCTTATTAGTTAAATCTTTCGGCAGCAACTATTTTTTTATTAATCTCAAATTTTAATGAGAACACATTGGAATATAAACCTTCTGATTGGTCGCCAATATCTGTAAAAGCATAATCTAAACTAATTCCTTTAAACTTAACACCAATGCCAAAGTTAGGTTGCCATGAAATTTGTTCTGCTTGAAAAATATCGGTTGTTTTTTGTATATTTCCTACGCCCATTCGCACAAAAATTAGTTGACTATAATTGGCTTCAATTCCTGCATGAGGGTCTATACTAAAAGGCTTTCCGGTAATTAGTACATTTCTTTTTCCATCTGTTGATAGATCAAAGTTTACCTCACCAAGTACTCCAAATTTATTGCCAATTTTAGTACTTTTTGCAATACCTAAAATAATTTTTGGAAGCGTAATTTCTATTGAATTATCTGGAATTTCATTACCAGTAGCTTCAAAAACATCTATAGTGTTTTGGTCTAAGGAAAAACTCCACGCATTAAAAGTTGAAGTTACATCTCTAGCCATAATAGCAAAAGCCCAATTGTTTTTGGTATGGTATTGAGTTCCTATGTCTAATCCAAACCCCCAAGCTTTAGCCATATCGCCTACTTGGCGATAAACTACTTTAACGTTTGCACCATAACTCAATCCTTCTATTTTAGATTTTCTGGCATAAGAAAAAAGAAAAGCATAGTCGGCTACTGAAAAAGAAAAAATCCGATCATAATCTATGTTGCCACTAGCATCAATTAATTGAGTGGTATTGGGAATATCATCCACACCAAAACGAATTACAGAAAAACCAAAAGCACTTGAGCTATCTATTTTTGTTGCAAAAGCCCCATAATCATACTTAGCAATACCTGCAAAATATTCTGCATGCATTAAGTCCACCTGAAAATCGCCTGTAAGTTGGGTAAGTCCTGCTGGATTCCAATAGCCTGACGTTACTCCATTTACAGATGCTACTTGAGAATTTGACATTCCCAATGCTCTTGCACCAACACCAATAGCTAAAAATTCATTACTAAATTTAGGTGCTGAAGTTTGCGAAAAACCTTTAAATGTGAATAATACTAAAACTAATATTAGAAATTTATTTATCAAAATATAATAAAATTTTAAAAGATAAAATTAATAATTTGTATGCAATTAACATGATTTCTGTTTTTTTATTGCTCTTATACCATATCAAATAATAATTAAATGGTCGTTCTATTATTTTTAGTGTTAATATTAGTTATTTTTGAAGCCAAAATTAATTTATACCTTGAAAAAACACATACCAAATTTAATAACCACAGGCAATTTACTATGTGGCTGTTTAGCAATTGTTAATGCTTTTGAAGGCGATTTAGCAATGGCTTGTTATTTATTAATTATTGCCTCTGCTCTAGATTTTCTTGATGGCTTTGCCGCAAGAATGCTAAATGTTTCGGGTGGTATTGGCAAAGATTTAGATTCCCTTTCGGATATGATTTCTTTTGGATTAGCTCCCGGGGTGTTGTTATATCAATATTTAAAAATGCTTAATCAAAATAATCCAACAGAACTTTTTACTCATTATCCTTGGTTATTGTATATCGCTTTTATTATTCCAGTTTTTTCATCATTTAGGTTAGCAAAATTTAATAACGACACCAGACAATCAACCTCTTTTTACGGATTGCCAACCCCTGCTAATGCCAACTTTTTTATTTTTTGTATTTTACTTTATCTTTATCCTAATTTACCAATGATAATAGATGTTTCGTGTATTGTACAACCTATTGTTTCCAATCCTTTAATTATGCTTGGGTTTGGACTTGTTTTTTCATTCTTATTGGTAGCCGAAATTCCTATGTTTGCATTAAAATTTAAGTCATTGAAATGGTCGGCTAATAAATTGCCTTTCTCTTTTGTGTTAATTTGGTTAGGATTGTTAATATTTACGAACATAGTTGCCATGCCTACCATTGTTTTAATCTACATTATTTGGTCTATTATTGCATGTAATTTATTCCCTAAAAAAGAAGAATCGTGCAAAGTAAATCCTTAACCATTTATAAAAATAATAGCTCTCTTATTAATGTTATCTGTTTTCTCCGATGAATATTTTATGAAAGAAGCCTTTAAGGAAGCTCAAAAAGCTTTTAATGAAGACGAAATTCCCGTGGGTGCATTAATTGTTTGCGACAATAAAATTATTGCCCGAGCCCATAATATGACGGAAAGATTAAACGATGTAACTGCTCATGCGGAAATGTTGGCTTTTACTTCTGCAACCGATTTTTTAGGTGGAAAATATTTAAATGAATGTACGCTTTATGTAACGCTAGAACCATGTGTAATGTGTGCTGGAGCAAGCTATTGGACACAACTCAAAAAAATAGTTTTTGCCGCAAGCGATGAAAAAAGAGGTTTTGAACGAATTTCTCCTTCACTTTTGCATCCTAAAACACAAGTAGTAAAAGGTATTTTAGAAAATGAATCAGCTCTTCTGCTACAGACATTTTTTCAGAAGAAAAGAAATTAAACCTAACAGGTTTTCAAAACCTGTCGGGTTTAAGTATGGGACTTACTGCTTCACTATTTTATGATGCAGCCTGTTGCTTCCATCTTGAATGACTACAAAATAAATTCCGTCAGAAATATTGCTCACATCTACTACTGTTTTAGACGAATTAATGGTTTGCTCAACTACTTTTACACCCATTAAATTATAAATTGCTAAATAAGCTGATTGATTTTCTGTTTCATACTCCAACGTAAATTGATTGTTAAATGGATTGGGATAAATTACTAACTGTTTTTCTGTTCTTTCTACTTCATCATTAATGCTATTAATTAATGTACCCCCACAAACCGACTGAAAATCATTTAAAAAATAGCTTCTTATAGAGTCTATTCTTTCTTGCATTATGGGTAGCCCCGCGAAATTACCCTGTGTAGTGTAATCTCTACCAAATACAAATGCCATAGTTAGTTCCACACTTTGTTGAGGTGCAAAAGTAAATGGTCCGGAAGAGCCTATACCAATTCTATTGTGAGCTGTGTTTGGGAAATTAAAATTTGTATTAAATTCTGTCCAAGAAGGCATAATCATTCCATTTGTTCCATAAGAATACGTATCAGAATTATCTGGAAACAAATAATTAGTTTTAATCGTTCCTCCACTTGAAAGATGTCCATTATTACCATAAGTTGCATAGCTTCCATCATGCCACCTACCAGACAATAAATAAAAAAAATACTCCTCTAAAAAAGGTTGCCAAGGAGGATCAAAAACTCCAGAAATATTAGATATTCCCATAAAGTGTTCCATTCCCCAATGTTCATTATCAGTTATTCCATCTCCAAACCCAACTCCGTTTACAGATTCATAGGGAGCTATACCAAAAGCATTGTCTATTCCATCATTATCTTGTTTTACTCCTTTTAAGAAGGTTACACCTTGATAAGGAATATATGTGCCATAACCAGTCACTCCTTGGTTATCTTCATCAAATGCATCTCCATTGTATCCATAAAATGTACTTCTGTTTACATCACATCCTACATAATCATCTTGAGGATTACCTATGTCAAAATCTGTAAATAATCCCACGTAAGTACTATCGAACGTGTTGTTAGAGCGGTTATATATAGCTAAGTCTAAAAATAAAGAATGATGAATAGCAGAATCAGAAGGACAGTTATAAACATACGCCATACCATGAATTTCTAATCCCATTGGCTGATGTGATGTAAGATATTTTTGGTCATTATTAATAAAAAAAATGGCTTGTTGTCCTTTAAATTGAGGATAATCTCCATCGTAAGGATTATAAATTCCATCATTATTTTTATCAATAAACGGAGCTAAATAAAAAGCTTGTCCGTTGGTAGTATCACCATGTGCAGGCCAATCTAAAAAAACTTGTGGTGGCTGATAATTCGGATAAAACCAATTGGCGATATGGTACTGTAAATCTATATTGGTTACTTTCCAAACCCTATCCCATTTTAAATGAAAATTAAGTCCCTCATAATTGTTAGAAATAGGACCTCCCTTTCTATATGGGGTATCCAGAGTTCCATAATAACCTCCCGGATTACTTAATGCTGTTGCATAAATGATATTATTATTTTTCCCAGCAACCCACGGAACTACTTCAAAAATAGTTGCTAATTCAGTTTCTTTTGGCACTTTAAAACTTGCTTTATTTGTATGTCTATCAAAAAAAAGCATATCCACATCAATAGTAGCTTCTATGTTGTTTAGATTTAAAATTTCGTAACTTTTTTGGACAACAAAAATGTAAAACATTGCTGTATCATAGAGTGTTGGAGTTGCCACATCTCTTATTGTATATTGGATAGAATCCCAACCTGCAAAATCAGGATTAGCTTCAAAAATTATTCGTGAAAACCGAAAATGGTTAGTAGAAATCTCAATAAAACTAACTTGATTTGTACCATTGTAGCTTATCGTATCAAACGCCAATGTATCTCCATTAGGGTCATAGTCATTATTCATTAACTGGAATGCGACTTTGTAAATAGAATCTTCATAAGAAATAAAAATGGTATCATTTACCGCTATAGGTGCTTGGTTTTGCCCATAAGCAATTACACTTGAAAGAAATAATATAATCATGTATAAATTCTTCATACAAAGACAAATATAACGATAAAAAAGAACACTCCATTTACTGCTTCAGTATTTTATGATGCAATTTGTTATTTCCATCTTGAATGACTACAAAATAAATTCCGTCAGAAATATTGCTCACATCTACTACTGTTTTACTTGAGTTGATAAATTGTTCAGCTACTTTTACACCCATTAAATTATAAATTGCCAAATACGCTGATTGATTTTCTGTTTCATACGCTACTGTAAATTGGTTGTTAAATGGATTGGGGTAAATAGTTAATTGTTTTTGTTTTACTCCTGTTTCATCTTTAATACTATTAATTAATGTACCTCCACAAACGGATTGAAAGTCATTTAAAAAATAGCTTCTTATAGAATCTACTCTTTCTTGCATAATTGGTAGCCCAGCTAAATTACCTTGCGTAGTGTAATCTATTCCAAATACAAATGCCATAGTTAGTTCTACACTTTGTTGCGGTGCAAAAGTAAATGGTCCCGTTGAACCTATGCCTTTAGCATCACCAAAATTATAGCTTCCTGACCAAACATTTGGCACAACAACACCGCCTGTTCCATAAAAATATGCGTCTGAACCATTTGGAAACAAATATTTGGTAGGATTAGTTCCCCCTCCACTTATATGTCCATTTCCTCCAAAGACAAATAAAGTACTATCTCTCCATTTTCCAGATAAATAATGAAAATAATCCTGGTTGTTAATTGGAAATCCTGTATAAGTACTCCCATAGCTAGCAAATGGTAAAAAATGTTCCATCCCCCAATGTTCATTATCAGTTATTCCATCTCCAAAACCGATTCCATTTATGGTTTCGTAAGGTGCTATACCAAAAGCATTATCTATTCCATCATCATCTTGCTTTGCTCCTTTTAAAAAAGTTACGCCTTGATAAGGAGGATATGCTCCATAACCAACTACAGATCCATTGTTTTGATCAATACTATCAGCATTATAAACATAAAAAGTACTTCTATCAACATCACAAGCCATAACATCATCATCTGAATTTCCTAAATCAAAATCTCCCCATAACCCTACATAAGTACTGTCGTACGTTTTGTTGGAACGATTATAAATGGTTAAATCTAAAAATACGGTGTGGTTAATTGCTGAATCTGAAGGACAATCGTAAACATAAGCCATTCCATGTGTTTCTATATCCATTCTGTTAGGAGTGTTTTGTTGTTGATAATCATTTCTTATAAAATAAATAGCTTGTTGACCTTTAAATTGAGGGTAATCTCCATCATAAGGATTATAAATTCCATCGTTGTTTTTATCAACAAAAGGGGCTAAATTAAAAGCTTGTCCGTTGGTGGTATCGCCATGTGCTGGCCAATCTAAAAACACTTGTGGTGGCTGATAGTTAGGATAAAACCAATTAGATATGTGATATTGCAAATCTATATTAGTCACCTTCCAAACCCTATCCCATTTTAAGTGAAAATCAAAGCCTTCATAACTATTAGAAATAGGTCCTCCACTTCTCCAAGTAACATCCATTGGTGTAACCTGACCTCCAAAAGTTCTTGCTGATGAATAAACGGTATTATTATGTTTTCCTGCTACCCAAGGATTAGCTGCAAATATGGTTCCTTTACCATTTCCTTTTGGTACTTCAAACCCATTTACATAATTTTTATTATCATAAAACAACACGTCCACATCAATAAGTGCTTTAATATTATTAAGATCTAAAAAATCACTGCTTTTTTGAGCTACAAAAATATAGAACATTGCTGTATCATAGAGCGTAGGAGTCGCCACATCTCTTATTATATATTGTATAGAGTCCCAACCTACAAAACCAGGATTAGCTTTAAAAATTATTCGTGAAAATCGAGAATAGCTAACAGTAATCTCAATAAAACTAACTTGATTTGTACCATTGTAGCTTATCGTATCAAACGCCAATGTATCTCCATTAGGATCAAAATCATTGTTCATTATTTCAAAGGCTGCCTTGTAAATAGAATCTTCATGATAAATTATTAGTGTATCATTTACTGCTACCGGTGCTTGGTTTTGCCCAACCGCTAGTTGGCTAAATAAAATGGCTAGTATAAAGTAAAGTTTTTTCATCTGTTTATATTTTTAATTTATTAAATCAGTCAGATGTAACTCCCATTATAATCATTCCTCATGAGTGAGAAAATATTACTCATGGTCGTTTCATGATATTAAAGGTTTAAACACATAACTAATTAGTATAGAAAACAAAGCAAAGGGCATGGAGGGTGGAGGTTAAGCCTCCATACCCAAAGCTTTATGGTTTAACTAAAACCCATTTAAGTCAGTAGGTTTAATAACACCGAACCATTTAAGTGTTCTTTGTCCTATGT
>JAVVER010000101.1:0-12371 GCA_032251145.1 Vicingaceae bacterium
GAGATAATCGCTGGCGAACGGAGTATGCATCTCATCATGAATGGCTAAAAAAATCGCAAGCGATAGCTCTTAAAATACTAAGAAAATTAAGAGATAACAAAGTAAAACAGATTATCCCTTCAACACAAGCACAATTAGCTGAACAATTAGGTGTGTCTGCACAACAAGTTAATAAGTGGGTAAAAGGTAAAGAAAACTTTACGTTGGATACGATTTCTAAATTAGAAGAAGCTTTGTCAATTAGTTTATTGAATGTCGAAAAACCTCAAAATGAAATCATATTACATAAATCACGTATTGAAAGTTTTATTTATTCAAGGAGAGTAAAGTCGGTGTTTGAGAAAATAACAAATAAGAAAGAGGCAAAAGTTATTTCTTTACATCAAAAGTCAACTGCTCCAGTTAACTCAAATAACAAACAATTCGCTTAAAATCATGAAAGAAGTAGGTTTTGCATTAAGAAAAATTAATACAGAAGAATTTGCCACTATTGAGCAAGATATAGCTGAAGAAAAAGAAGTTGAGATTCAGCTAAATATTAGTAGTGGGTTTGGTATTAATGAAGAAAGTAAATTAATAGCTTGTTTTTTAAATTTACAGTTTGAATTGGATGAAGCACCATTTATGATATTGAAACTTAATTGTGAGTTTGAAATTGAGGAAGTGGCTTGGGAAAAATTTGTTATTAAAAAAGCTAATAAAATCAAATTTCCTAAAGGGTTTTTACAACATTTAGCAGTTCTTACAGTTGGTACTGCAAGAGGTATTTTACATACAAAAACTGAGAATACACCATATAATAAGTATTATTTGCCGACTATTAATGTTGTAGAAATGATAACAGGAGATGAAGAATTTCCATTGGAAAAGTAAAAGTTGTAGTAACTATTTGTA
This sequence comes from Vicingaceae bacterium, assembly GCA_032251145.1. GTDB lineage: Bacteria > Bacteroidota > Bacteroidia > Flavobacteriales_E > Vicingaceae > BRH-c54. Next base: position 895 of record JAVVER010000101.1, read on the forward strand.
TGAATGAAATTAAAAGAAAAGTATATAAAAACAAAAACCCGCAAGCTTGATTTTATACAGGGGCTTACGGGAATAATATGATGCAAAAGTATACATTTTTGTATATAATACGCTAAAAAGTATAAAAAAGTTGTATAAATGAAGTATAATGAGTTTGAAAAAATAATGTCAAAGCCACGTATGGATAGGTATTTGATAGCATGTAGTGGTGATAGCAGAAAAGCAATGACATTATATCGTATCAACCTCAACTTGTCTCAACAAATGTTTACAATTATAAGTTGTTTTGAAATAGCTTTACGTAATAAAATAGATGAACACTACACTTTAATTTATGGTAATGATTGGCTGAAAAATTCAATTCAAATAGGCGGTTTTTTTAATGGAAAGAAAACTTGGCGTACAAAAAAAACACTTGTTGCTTCATTAAAAAAACTTAATTCAAATTATACCCACAACAAATTAGTTGCTGAAATGGATTTTGGTTTTTGGCGTTATTTATTTGCCAAACCACAATTTAATGCTGGTGGCAAAACTTTGTTACAAGTATTTCCTGCAAAACCAAGAAGTACACCTTCAATTCAATACAATCAAACTTTTGTGTTTGAAGAATTAAAAAAGATAAACAATTTAAGAAACAGAATTGCACATCACGAAGCTATTTGCTTTCGATTAGGTCATAATACCATTGATACTGGTTATGTGTCACGTCATTACAGTTTAATACTAAACTTGTTTAATTGGATGAGTATAGATGAAAAAGGTTTGCTTTATGGTATAGATAAAGTAAACACGAGTATAAATAAAATTAACTCATTATAACTTGACCACCCAACCCGAAGCCATATTAGAAAACAACCTTGTAAAGCAATTACAAGAATTAGGCTATACAAAAGTTACTATTAAAGATGAAGCTGATTTAATTGTTAATCTAAAAACGCAATTAGAAAAGCATAACAAGCTCAGCCTTTCAGTTAATGAGTTTAAGCAAGTGTTGAACCATTTAAGCAAAGGCAACATTTACCAAAAAGCCCAAACCCTAAGAGATAAAGTTGAATATACCAAAGATGATGGTACCACCGGTTATTTAGAGTTAATTAATCAAATACATTGGTGTAAAAATCAATATCAGGTGGCTCATCAAATTACTATGAGTGGCACTTACGAAAACCGTTATGATGTAACTATTTTAATTAATGGTTTGCCCTTAGTACAAGTAGAACTAAAGCGTAGAGGTTTAGAATTAAAAGAAGCTTTTAATCAAACCAATCGTTACGAAAGGCATACGTTCTCATCAGGCTCAGGATTGTTTAACTATATACAATTGTTTGTTATCAGTAATGGAGTAAATACCAAGTATTACGCTAACAATCCAGTAAAAGCAAGAACATTCAAACAAACCTTCTTTTGGGCTGATGTTCAAAATAACCTCATCACTAACTTACCCGAATTTGCAACTGCATTTTTAGAACCTTGTCATTTATCTAAAATGATAACTAAGTATGTAGTATTGAATACTTCTAATACGTTAATGGTTTTACGTCCTTATCAATATTACGCCACAGAAGCTATTGTTGAGCGTGTAAAGAATACTAAGAAGTTTGGCTATATATGGCATACAACTGGTTCAGGAAAAACATTAACTTCTTTTAAAGCTGCTCAAATATTAACCAACTTAGAAGAAGTGCATAAAGTTGTTTTTGTAGTAGATAGAAAAGATTTAGATTACCAAACCATTAAGGAGTTTAACAGCTTTAGCGAAGGAAGTATTGATGCAACAAACAATACCAGCACTCTAGTAAAGCAATTAAGCAATGATACACCGTTAATTGTAACTACTATACAAAAGTTAAATACAGCCATTGAAAAGCAAAAGTATTTAGCTAAGATGGAAGCACTAAAAAATAAAAGAGTAGTCTTTATTTTTGATGAATGCCATCGAAGCCAGTTTGGAGATACTCACAACCGTATAAAAGCCTTTTTTCAGGAGGCTCAACTATTTGGATTTACTGGTACGCCAATATTTGCCGATAACTCCACTAAAAACGCTTTAGGAAAAAGAACAACATCAGATTTATTTGAAGAATGTTTGCACAAATACGTAATTACCGATGCTATTAGAGATAGAAACGTATTAAAGTTTTCTATTGAGTACATAAGCACGTTTAAAAGTAAAGATGAAGTTGTAGATATAAAAGTAGATGATATTGATACTGTTGAGGTAATGGAAGCTCCTGAGCGTTTGAATGCTATAATAGATTATATTATTAATAATCATGCTCGTAAAACTAACGACAAGAAGTTTACAGCAATGTTTTGTGTTTCTAATACAGATACTTTAATTAAGTATTATGAATTATTTAAGAAAAAGAAAGCTGAAGGCAAACACGATTTGAACGTAGCAACCATATTTTCATATAATACAAACCAAAATGATGATGATGCAAACGGTTATATTCTTGATGAAGAAATAGCAATGGCAGCTGAACCAATTCCTTTATATGAAACAAAGTATAAAAGAGAAAAGTTAGATGAATTTATAGTTGATTACAACGGTATGTTTAATACCAATTATTCAACAAATGATTTTTATCCTTATTACAAAGACATCGGTAAGCGTGTAAAGAATAAACAAGTTGATATTTTATTAGTGGTAAATATGTTTTTAACTGGTTTCGATAGCAAACCATTAAATACAATATACGTTGATAAAAACTTAAAGTATCACGGATTAATTCAAGCATTTTCTCGAACCAATAGAATATTAGATGAGGTAAAGTCTCAAGGCAATGTAGTTTGTTTTAGAAACTTAAAAGATGCTACTGATGAAGCCATTACATTGTTTTCCAATAAAGAAGCAATTGAAACAATTTTAATAAAGCCTTATGAAGACTATGTTAAATTGTATAATGAAGCAGTTGAAAAAGTGAAATCCATTGCACCTACTTATGATAATGTAAACGAATTGGAAAGTGAAGATGAAGAAATGGAGTTTGTAAAAGCTTTCAGGGAATTAATGAGAGTAAAAAATGTATTAGCAACATTTACCGAGTTTAGTTTTGAGGGGTTACAAATGGATGAACAAACATTTGAAAACTATAAAAGCAAATACTTAGACTTATACGAAACTGTAAAGCACGAAAACAAGAAAGAAAAAGTTTCTATACTTAATGATATTGATTTTGAATTAGAGTTAATCATAAAAGATGAAATTAATGTAGCTTATATTTTAGGCTTATTAACCAAGCTATATGGCACTAAACCAAAAGATAGAGAGAAACAACGAGAGGCTATTTCTAAGTTAATTGATAGTAATACTCAATTAAGAAGTAAAAAAGAATTGATTGAGAAATTTATTGATGAAAACTTGCCATTAGTAACAGATAGTGATAATGTAGTAGATGCTTTTGATGTATTTTGGACTACTGAGAAGAAAAAAGCAATAAAAGAATTAAGTATTGAGGAAAACCTAAACTATGAACAATTAGTTGAGGTAGTCAGCAATTATCTTTTTACTCAAAAAGAACCTTTAAGGGATGATGTAATTGCATTAATGAATGAACGACCAAGTTTAAATGAAAGAGCAAGCTCATCAAATAGAATCATAACTAAGATTATTGATTTTGTAGAAACTTTTATTGATGGAATGGGGTAATTTTTGTTTTTTGAAAATATTGTAATAATGTTCATACCTCAACTAACAAAAGAAGCCCTTGATTTTCAAGGGCTTCTTTAATTAATTTGGCGGAGAAAGAGGGATTCGAACCCCCGGTACCTTGCGGTACAACAGTTTTCAAGACTGCCGCATTCGACCGCTCTGCCATTTCTCCGCTGCAAAAGTAGCAATAGATTTTAAATATGAAATGTTTTTTTAATTTTTTTGAAAAAATAAATATTCATCCCCTCTTAACAGATAAATAGTTATTTTTGTATTCTTGTTGGCTTTTTGGGTATGTTTTTTGATATTGAAGCACTTATAAAACCAATAATTATAAACTTTAAAATCTAATCTCAAATCCGTGGTATTAAAAAATTATAAAATAAAATTAATTGTTCTTTCTGCAATTGTATTTTTATTCGTTGGTGCCAATAAATTAACGGCACAGAACCTAAAAGCCTATTTTACTTATTGTACTTTCTATACCCCAGAAAGTGGTTCTTATATAGAAACTTACCTCTCGGTAGAAGGTAGTTCTATCAATTATCTTAAAAATGAAAATAACAAATTTCAGGGAACAATAGAAATAACTTACCTGTTTAAACAAGGAGAGGAAATTAAAAAATTCAAAAAATATAATTTACTCAGTCCAGAAAATGAAGATACCGTAATTCTTGCCAACTTTATAGATCAACAAAGAATTTCTATACCTAATGGTAGCTACGAGTTTGAAATAAACATTAGAGATATTAATAGCACGTTAACCCCTTTTAAATCCACACAAGTATTAAATGTGAATTACAATGATAAGAAAATGAATATCTCAGATGTTGAGTTTATTGAATCCTTATCAAAAACTACCACTAAATCTATTATTTCTAAAAGTGGATATGATATTTTACCTTATACCTCAGATTTTTTTCCTGAAGATATTGAAAAACTCGCTTTTTATGTAGAGATATATAATGCAGATAAATTGTTAGGAGCAGACGAAAGTTATTTGGTAACTTATGCGATAGAATCATACGAAACAAATACGGTAGTGGGAAATCTTAAAGGGTTTGTGAGAGAAGCTGCTAAACCTGTAAATATCATTTTAAAATCTTTTAATATTGTTAATTTGGCTTCAGGTAATTATAATTTGGTAATTGAAGCCAGAAATAAAACTAACGAATTAATGTTGCAAAAAAAAGTGTTTTTTCAGAGAAGTAATCCTTCATTAGTACCTGATATAGCCAATGTTGATTTTGAAAGCACTTTTGTTATTGACATGGATGCTGAACAACTAACAGAGTACATCAGAAGTATAGAACCAATTTCTACAGCGATAGAGTTAAACTATGCGAGGAACCAGCTAAAAGGTAAGGATAAAGAGTTAATGCAGAAATATTTTTATAATTTTTGGTTTACTCGTAATGCAGAAGCTCCAAAAGAAGCTTGGGAAAAATATAAAAAAGAAGTTGAGGTTGTAAATAAAGAATATAGTACAGCCATCAAAAAAGGCTATGAAACTGATAGAGGAAGAGTGTATTTAAAACATGGTAAACCCAACACTATTGTAGAACAAAAAAACGAACCAAGTGCTTATCCTTACGAAATATGGCATTACTACAAAGTTCAAAATTTTAGCAATATTCGTTTTGTGTTTTATAATCCAGACTTAGTAAGTAATGATTTTCCAATTTTACATTCTAACTTGCCAGGAGAGTTAAACAACCCGCAATGGAAAGTTCAATTACACAAAAGAACCAATCAGCCTATAGATATGGAGCAGCAAAATAATAATGAACATTGGGGTGGAAGAGCTGATGATTTTTATAATAACCCACGATAATAAATGTCTTTGAATTCAGTAGCTGTTGTAATTTTAAATTGGAATGGAAAACATTTTTTAGAAAAGTTTCTGCCAAGCTTAATAGAACACACTTCTTTTGCTGAACTTATTGTAGCTGATAATTGCTCTTCAGATGATTCACTTTTTTTTTTAAAGGAAAATTATCCTCAAATACGAATAATTACACTTGCTGAAAATTACGGTTTTGCCAAAGGGTATAATGAAGCCTTGAAACAAGTTAATTCAGATGTTTACGTGTTGCTTAATTCGGATGTTGAGGTAACGGAAAATTGGCTTCAACCCTGTTTAGAGGTATTGAAAAATGATAATGATATTGCTGCTTGCCAGCCAAAAATTAAAGCCTTTCACCAAAAAACACATTTTGAATATGCTGGAGCAGCAGGAGGCTTTATGGATAAATATGGTTATCCTTTTTGTAGAGGAAGAATTTTTGAAACCTTAGAAGAAGATAAAGGACAATATAACGATGAAATAGACATCTTTTGGGCAACTGGAGCTTGTTTGGTTGTTAGAGCAGATGTTTATCATCAACTAAATGGATTAGATCCTTTTTTCTTTGCTCACATGGAAGAAATTGATTTGTGTTGGAGAATTCAAAACATAGGTAAGAAAGTTAAATATGTACCTCAATCTACTGTTTTTCATGTAGGAGGAGGAACCTTACATAAATCAAAACCACAAAAAACGTTCTTAAACTTTAGGAATAACCTGATAATGCTCTACAAAAACTTACCTCAAGGTAAAAAGTTTAGCGTATTATTAGGCAGACTTTTTTTGGATGGGGTAGCAGGCATTAAATTTCTTACAGAAGGTAAATTAAGCCATTTTGCTGCCATTATTAAAGCTCATTTTGCTTTTTATGCTTATGTGTTTAAAAACACAGAGAAACCTATAAAAACACGTTCAATTCCACATACAATATATCCTAAAAGTATTCTCTATCATTACTTTGTGAAAAAAGAAAAAAAATATTCCGACCTAAGTTAATTATTGTTAAATAAAATCGTTATTATTAGGAATTTCCAAAAAAAAGTGTAATTTAGATTAAATTAATTTAAGAACACAATATTTTAATATATATACGATGGGAAGACCAGCAACAAAACCTACCAAACTTAAAGACGGATTTTATTTAGAAATAAGAAATAAGGGTGCTAAATCCGGAATCAAAATTAGAAGAGACTCTAAAGAAGCTATGTTTGCAGCTGTTAAAGAATACGAAAGAGTAAAAGACGTTGTGGTTTTAGGAGAGTCTAAAAACGGTAAACTAAAGGCAGTTTAATTATAAACTATTCGTTTACTAAACTTACCATAATTTTTTCTAACATTTTTTTCATTTCATAAGCAGAACAATTGTAGTTATTCACGATTATGGCAAATGCTATTTTTTTATTGCTATTTGTTGTAACATAACCTGAATAACTTCTCACGTTGGTCATGTACCCACTTTTACCGTAAATTTTACCTTCGGCAGCAGTCCCCTTGGCAATACTCGATAGTGTGCCAGATTTCCCTGCTATGGCTAAGGAATTGTAAAACATTTCCTTATTTTGGCTTTTATCCATTTGGTTAAGAATAGCAACCAACTGCTTGGTGGTTATAGTGTTAAATCTAGATAATCCACTACCATCATAAATATACATGCCATCGGTATCAACACCTTTTTCTTTCCAAAAACTAACTAAGACTTCTGTTCCTGTAGTTGTAGAACCTTCTTTTTTAACGGTTAAACCAATATGGTTCAGTAAATGTTCGGCATACAGATTTATGCTGTACAAATTGGTTTGCTGAATCAATGAAGCAACTGTTGGTGATAGAGTTGAAGTGATTGCTACAGTAGTATTTTTAATGAACCTATCTCCTAATAACCTTTTTGTTGTTGGTTGATAAGCTATTTTAGTTCCTAATGTTTTTAAAACACTATCTAATTCATAAGCACATAAATATGCTGGATCGGGAATAGAGCCTTTAACTTTAAATTCACTTCTGTTTTTGGGTATTTCTCCAGAAATGTACCTGTTGTATTGAAAAGGTCCTCCATAAATAAACGACAAATCTTTATTCGTAGAAGTTCCTAAAACATTATTGTCAACACTTAAAAACGGAATGTAAGGATTGATTTTGCTTATGGTTGTTTTTTGAGTTTCATTTTTTGATGAAAGTGCTAAGGTGTAGAAATTCTCATAAATACTTAGTCCGTTTGCTCCAGCACCAAAATAGTTGCCTAAATCTTGCCATATCCATGTAGCTGGAACTTCGTTGTCAAAAATACTGGCATCGGCAATAATTTTTCCATTAATAGAATCTATACCCAATGCTTTAATAGAGGTAGCCCAATTGTTTAAAAACGCTCCATAATATGAACGATATCTGTGAGAACCAAGTGCAGGATCTCCACCACCTTTAATAATGATGTAACCATTTAAAACACCATTTTTTATTTCTCCTGAATAGCTAATGGTGGTAGTAAATCTGTGGGTTTCTCCTAAAACTTCAAGAGCTGTAGCTGTGGTAATTAATTTTAATGAAGATGCAGGAACTAAAGCTAAATCTCCATTATGGTTAATAATAGCTTGGTTGTCACTTAAATTGTAAGCATAAAAGCCAACCGAAGCATTTTTTAAGGAGTTATGTTGCAAAAACTCAGTAAAAACTTTGTTTGTAGGAGATTGTCCGTGTAAAAACAAAAAACTAAAAAGAGTAATTGATGTTAAAAAGCTTTTCATTTTTTTAAGTTAGTTTATGGGGTCACATTTAACAAACAAATTTCAAATATCTAATCTCCAATCTAATTCTGTCTCGGTTTGGTTGAGTATTCATAAGCAAGTTTGAACTGTCCAAATCTTTTTTCATCAATTATGCCACAACCAGAGTTGAGCATCTCAAAAACAGTTGCTTCTCTTTCTTTATCGTATTTTTTTGAAGTCATAAAAATGGAAAGTGGTGTGGTAGAAAGTTCATCGGGAGTTAAACTCAAAAAATCAATACCTGTTTGTTGTGTACTTATACCAATTAGTTCAATTTCATTGTCTTTACAATGGTAAGCGTTAATTCCTTCAGAAGTAGCAATTTCTAAATATTGAATTCTTTTAAGCGATTTTTCTATTACTAAGTTGCTGAACATAATTACTAACTCACCAACTTTTTCACTTTTTTCAGCATTTAATTTTCTCCATTCTTCATCATAAATTTCATTAACAATTAAAAATTGCTTGAACTCATTTTCTAGTTCTTTCAGTTCATCGTCTGTTAGTAATCGGTACTTTAACATTGTTCTACACAAATAAAAAAGCTGTCTTGATGTTTATTCAAGACAGCTTAAAAAAATCTTCAATTTAATTTTAATTATTGTTACTATCTGATGGGTCTAATTCTTTAACTTCAATATCTTTTAAATCTTTTTCAGTAATTTTTTCATCTAAAAATTTGTTATTGGGGTAGGTGTTGTTAAGTTCATCTATCAATTCTCCATCAGGAATACCATTTCCGAAAAGCTCTTGTTCTTCCATGGAGAAATCCCATTCATCTAAAATAGGTTCTTTATTTAGTCGTAAAGATCTAAATGCTAATGTTCTTGCCATACGGCTATGATGAATAGCTCTAAAGGTTTTATTTTCACTCATCAAATTTTTAGCTATCTTTTGATGATGAACTGCTTTAGATAAGTCTCCAGAATATACTTTTTTGTTAGTTACAGAGGTATATGCCACATTTATAGACTGATTAGTTTTGTTTAACACTTTTGAGGCATCAACTTTACTTACATTGGCATTTTGTTTTTCCTCTATTTTTTCTTTAAGTACTTCTTTGTTTATTTTTATTTTAGCTTTTTGTTGAGCAAAGCTTTTAGTAGCTCCTAAAAGTAAAATGGAGAAAATTAATGTGCTAAATATTTTTGTTGTTGTTTTCATAATAGAATATTTTTTTTACGGTTGTTTCTCAATTTTTATACCACGATATAAAATTAAATAATTGGTGTAAATATAGCAAACTTATTTTATAGTTTATCATCAATAGATTGCTTTGATATAGTTAATTTTACTTCTCACAAAAACATATTTATATATGCAGCATAAATTAAAATTACTTTTTATCTTTTTTACATTCTCTTTAATTGCTTGTAGAGAAAATGCTCAGGTAGATTTAATTGTTAGAAATGGTACTATTTATACGGTAAACGATCTGTTTGAAATTGCTCAGGCTATGGCAATTAAAGATGGTAAAATTGTAGCGATAGGGCCTGAAAATGAAATTCTTAACAAATATTATGCAACAGAAATTATTGATGCTGAAAAAAAAGCCATTTACCCTGGATTTATTGATGCTCATTGTCATTTTGTTGGATATGCTAAAAATTTGTTAGAAGTAAATTTAATTGGTTCTAATTCTTTTGATGAAGTGATAGAAAGACTTCAGCAGTTTGTTGCTAAAAATGAAACACCCAAAGGTGTCTGGATAATAGGAAGAGGCTGGAATGAAAATTTTTGGCAAGATAAAAAAATGCCTACTAAAGAAAAGTTAGATGAACTTTTTCCTGATCATCCTGTTTTTTTATCAAGAGTGGATGGACATGCAGCTTTGGTTAACCAAAAAGCAATTGAGTTAACAGAAATAACAGCAAACACAAAAATTGAAGGTGGTAGAATAGAAGCAATAAACGGAAAACTTACTGGAATTTTAATTGATAATGCTAAAATGCATGTTCAAAATCAGTTGCCAGCATATACTAAAGCTCAAATAGAAAAAGCGTTACTTGAAGCAGAAAAACATCTTTTTGAAGTAGGTTTAACAACAGTAGATGATGCTGGTCTTGAAAAGTTTGATATTGAGTTGATTGATGAATTACAACAAGCCAACAAACTTCATATTAAAGTATATGCGATGATTACTACTACTACTGAATTACTAAATTATTATTTGAACAAAGGCACTTACAAAACTCCTAAACTAAATGTTTCCTCTTTTAAATTTTATGCTGATGGCTCTTTAGGGTCAGAAAGTGCTTGTTTATTACATGATTATCATACTACAAAGCACAATAAAGGATTGATTTTACACGAAATTGAGTTTTATGAAAAATATGCACCATTGTTGGCTAAAAAAGGTTTTCAGATGAATACACATGCTATAGGAGATTCTGCTACCAGAATGATGCTGAAGGTTTATGAGCAAGCCTTGAAAACTACCAATGATAAAAGGTGGAGAATAGAACATGCTCAAGTCGTTCATCCTGAGGATTTAGAAAAGTTCAGAAAGTTAACCATAATACCTTCTGTTCAACCTACACATGCGATGTCTGATATGGAGTGGGCAGCAGAAAAATTAGGTGATGATAGAATGAAAACAGCTTATGCTTATAAAGATTTATTAAACCAATTGGGTATGATAGCGTTGGGAACTGATTTTCCTGTGGAAGACATCAACCCATTATATACTTTTTATAGTGCCACCATCCGAAAAAACTTAGAAGGAAAACCCGCACAAGGTTTAATGATGGAAAATGCATTGAGCAGAGAAGAAGCACTAAAAGGAATGACCATTTGGGCTGCCATAGCCAATTTTGAAGAAAAAGAAAAAGGCAGCTTAGAAGTAGGCAAAAGTGCCGATTTTATTATCACTAATAGAGATATTATGAAAGTTGATGAACAAGAACTTCTTAAAACTAAAGTAGAAAAAACTTTTGTAGATGGAAAAATGGTTTTCGGGAATTGATTTTTTTCTTCAAGACTTTTTATAACTAAAGACCTAACAGGTTTTCAAAACCTGTTAGGTCTTTAGTTTGTTATATACCTTTCCGAAAGTTTAAAACCATAAGTGTTCGAAACATGATTAAGTACTATTCCAAAGGTGGGCTGCTTTAGCTGGGTTTCCACCACAAAGCAACACAATTTCTTTTATAATGGTATTATCTAGTCGAACCTTAAAAATTCCATTTTAGGCTAAAGGTTTTAAAAAATAGATTTT
>JAVVER010000102.1:0-12358 GCA_032251145.1 Vicingaceae bacterium
AGGTGAAAATGGAAACCTTGGGGCAAACCCCAAGGAATTCTTTAGATTAAAAAATCATATTTTTGCCCTCAATAAAAAAAAACGTTTACATTCATGACTTCTAACGGACATTTTCCTATTTGTTATTTTGCACCAATTAGCTATTACTACTATTTATTGCAACATCCTACTTGCTATCTTGAAATGCACGAACATTTCATAAAACAAACTTACCGTAATCGTTGTCAAATTTTAAGTCCGAATGGCATTCAAAACTTATCTATACCTATAGAAAATGTTAAGAGTAAAAAAACTTACGAAGCAACCAAAATTGCTTATGTAGAAAATTGGCAAATGATGCATTGGCGTTCTTTAGAAGCAGCTTACAGAAGTTCTCCTTATTTTGAGTTCTATGAAGACCATTTTGCTCCTTTCTTTTTAGAGAAAAAATATGAATACTTACATGAACTCAATACTGCTATTAACGAGTTAATAATTAAACTCATTAATATTCCTGTAAACATAGAAGTTACCACTACTTTTGAAAAAGCTCCAGAGAATTCAATCGACTACAGAGGAATAATGTCTCCTAACAAAATACCTACAAATTTAGAATTAAAACCTTACATTCAGGTATTTAGCGATAGACACCCATTTATGCCTAACCTCAGTATTTTAGATTTACTGTTCAACCAAGGACCAAATAGCATCAGCTACTTAAAAGGGATAAAGGAAATTTAATTTTTGTCTAAATTTTTTATTGAGATTTTAAACAATACTATAAACGCTACAAGAAAGAAACCACCAAATATAGCTGTGTAAGTATGCGTCCATTTAGGAATATAATTTACTATAACAACTACCATAACAGCAGCTACAACAGCAATCATTATCATAATAATTGCCACTTGTTTTTCATTAAAACCTAAGTAAGATAAATGATGTGTTGTATGATCTTTACCTCCAACAAATGGCGATTTTCCTTTACTTGCTCTCTTAATAACAACTGTTGTTGTATCAATAATTGGGATAATAAAGCTCAATAAAGGAATGATAAATTGTCTTGAAATGGCAAATTCATTTCCATTTTGAACTGGGTTCCATAAATAATGAATACTTAATGCTGCTAAAGCAATTCCTAAAAACTGACTACCAGTATCTCCCATAAACATTTTAGAAGGATTCCAATTGAAGTATAAAAAGCAAAACAAGGTGGCAATTAAACCAATTACAATTGTTAAATAAGTAGGATTATGCTCATGCCCTAACATTACCGAAAGGATGATGATTAAAATAATTATTGAAATAGATGTGGTAATGCCATCCATATTGTCCAGCATATTAATAGAATTCATTAAACCCACTACCCATAATATGGTCAAGATATAGTTCCAATTATTATTTTCGAATAAATGAATAAATGTTCCTGAATAAATTAAAATAACACCACAAGCTATTTGTACAATTAATTTTAGGAAAGGTTTAGTATTATAAGCATCATCAGCCAATCCCATTAAAAACCCCAAAGAAACCGCTCCTATCATTCCCGTTGTTTGGAAATCCATAGCTATGTTTTGGTAAGAAAAAACAAATGGATGTAAGGTAATTGACAATAAAAAAACAATGTAAAAAGTTAACCCACCAAGTGCAGGTTTCGATTTAGCACTCCATCTAACATCAATATCTTTATCGTTTCTAATTCCAAGAGTTTTAACAAACCTCAACAATATACTATTAATGAAAAAGGAGAACAATAATGCTCCTAAAAAGAAAAAAATATGTTTGTTAGAAAACTGTTCCATTTAGAAAGGTGTTGAAAATGATTTTAAAGTAGGTGCCTCTTTATCTTTACCTGATAAAATAGGAGTTGTAATTCCCCAATCAATAGCTAAATTCTGGTCGTTCCATAACAAAGCTCCTTCTGATGCTTTATTGTAATAATTAGAACATTTGTATGAAAAAATAGTATTGTCTGCTAAGGTTAAAAAACCGTGAGCAAATCCTTCAGGAATATAAAGAGTTTTTTTATTAGTCTCCGATAACTCTACTGCAACATGCTTCCCGTAAGTAGGAGAGTTTTTTCTAATATCAACCGCAACATCTAGCACTGCTCCTTTTATCACTCTAATTAGTTTAGCTTGTGCATAAGGTGGTGCTTGAAAATGCAATCCTCTTAACACTCCTTTTTGAGATAAAGATTGATTATCTTGAACAAAATCTGTTGTTATACCATTGTTGGCAAATAATTCTTTTTGATAATATTCAAAAAAATGCCCTCTTTCATCTTCAAAAACAAGTGGCTCAATAATTATTACACCTTCAATGGCTGTTTTAATAAAATTCATCTAATTCTATATCTTTATTTTTTTATCCCAACTTTCTTTAATAGTTTATCAAAAAATGAAACTGATTCTTCACTACTATCGTAATAATAGCTGTTTTTGCTTCCATAACTGTAGCTATAATTATAACCATAGCTGTAAAACTTATCGCTAAAATCTACACCATTAAGAATAATGGATAATTTAGAAATTTCGTTTTCATGTACTAGTTTATCTATGTTGTTGATAAAGTTTTTTCTAGAATATTCGCTTTTGAATACATAAATAGGGTAATCAGCAAATTTTAATGTTTCCATAGCGTCTGAAACTAAGCCAATTGGCGGATTATCAACTACCACATAATCATATCCAAGATCATTTTTTAGTTGATTGATAATTTTTTCAATTCCTCCTCCAATAATTAATTCAGAAGGGTTTGGTGGTATTGGTCCTGAAGTAATAAAATCTAAATTTTCTAATTCACTATGGTGAATACATTCATCAATCTCACTTTTGTTAATTAAAATGGTACTCATCCCACTAGTGTTTTTAACACCAAACCCCAAGTGTATTTTAGGTCTTCTCATGTCCAAATCTATAATCACAACTTTTTTGCCCGACATAGCAATAATACCTGCCAAGTTTATAGCACAAAATGTTTTTCCTTCTCCAGATATGGTTGATGTTACTGCTATGGTTTTCTTCTCATTTTTAGTAGATATAAACTGTAAATTAGAACGTACAGATCTAAACGATTCTGAAATAACCGACTTAGGCTCTCGGTTGATAACCAATTGAGAAACTGGTATTTTATTATGATATAATGGAATGTTTCCTAAAAACCCTACCGAAGACCTAACATATCTATTTATTTCATCAATGGTAGAAATGGTGTTTTTAAATACATATCTAATAATTAACAATACCAAACTAATTACAACTCCTAATAACACACCTGTTATTAGTATCATATTTCTATTTGGAGACATAGGTGCTGATGGCACATTTGCTTTATCTAAAATAGTATGCTGAGGAACAAAACCTGCTTCTGAAATAGAGTATTCAGTTCTTTTTTCCATTAATAAAGTAAAAAACTTCTCATCTATAGATAAAACTCTTTGCAAACGAGCATATTCTAGCTCATTTGCTGGAACTGTTAAATACTTTGTTTGAATTTCATTTACTTTTTTAAATACTTCTTTTCTTCTGTGTTCTAATTTAGTTATAAGAGAATTTATGGTGGTAAATAAAATTTCTTTTTGGACATCAATTTGATTTTCTAACGATTTAATACTTCCACTATTTACGGTTACTTCACTAAGCAAATTTTGTTTTTGAACCATTAAACTTTGAAGGTTACTTATTAATGCTGAAATACTCGCTTCATATTCTGTTCCAGTAAGTGTTGGCAATAAGTTATATACATCTATGGTATTAATTTTTCCAGTTACCGATTTACTTATTTCTTTTAAAACACTGGTTTGAAAATCAATATCTATTAATTGGTTTTCGAACCGATTTATTTTATCTAAATAAATAGAAGAAACATCATCTGGATTCCCAATTTTTTTAGAGGTTTGGAAATCTTGAATTCTATTTTCAGAAAGTTTTACTTTGTTATAATACTTATCCAACTGGTCATCCAAAAACTGAATGATTTTCTTAGAACTTTTACTTCTCTCTTCGATATCATACAAAATATATTCGTTTGCCAAAGAAGTAATTATGTCTGATGTTTTAAGAGCATTGTTATCATTAAATGAAATACTAATGGTTTTAGCAGATGGATTTAACGGGTAAACCCCTAATTGTTGAATATATTTATTGGTTAATGCTTCTAAATCATTTATCGCAAAAAACATAGAATTGTTTTTGTCAGCACCAAACTCATTATAGTTATCAAAAACAATTCTTAAAGTAACCTCTTTTAATTCAATTGGCACATTAGAACTAAACTCTCCTATTAATTTTTCCGATTGAAATAAATTGAATTTTTCGTTATTGGTTTTTTCTATGTAAAACTTTTTACCTAAAACAGATGAATCTTTTACTTCAAAAAATACTTTAAAAGGTGAATTTTTATAAAGCTCATAAACCAAAATTTTACCTTGATTAAAGTAACTTACTTCTAAAGGCAATTTACTTAAAGATCTTTTAAGCAACAATTTAGATTTCAACAATTCTACATCTTTTGCTACGTCTTCTGTTTTACTAAAATTGTCAACCTGAAGTACTTTGTTGGCTGTATTTTCGCTTCCTACTTGTAGCACCAATTTAGATTGGTAAATAGGTACGGTATATCTTAAATAAATAAGTGATAATACTACGCATACAGCAATAATACCCATAAAATAGATAAAGGTCTTTTTAAAAACCTTTAGCAATAAAATAATATCTAACTCAGTATTAAAGTTAGATATTATTTCTTTTTTGTGTGCAAATTGTTCTTCTTGCATTAATTTTTTTAATTATTCAGCACTTAGTCTATCTATAACTATTATTAATGTAAGCGTACTTGTTATTAAACTTACAATTGGAGCTATATCTCTAATTGCTTCACGTACAATATTGTTTCTAAACTCAACATAAATTATATCATTTGCTTGTAGTGGAAAATCTATAGTTTTTAAGCCGTCTATTGTACTTAAATCAAATAAAAATACTTGTGGATTGCTCAAATTTCCTCTTACAACTTTAATTCGCTTGGCTTTAGAATCGTTGGTTAAACCACCTGCTAAGCCTAATGCTTCTATTAAAGTTACATTTTCATTATTTAGAGGAACTACTTTTCCGCTTCCTCCACCACCTGTAAATACAGTAACCCTTCTATTTTGAACCCTCAACACAACAAATGGTTTAATATAATATTTGGAGTAAATTTCCTCTAAATGTTTTTCTGCTTCTCGCAACGTTTTTCCTCTCAATTCAATTCTTCCAACTATTGGCAACTTACAAAAACCATCATAATCAATTAAATACTGAACCTGATTTACTTGCTGCCTTGCAGCACCTCCTGCTCCACCATCTATAGCCGTAAAATCTACCAAAGAAGTTCCATCATTAGTGTATAACCTAAATTCTAAGATATCACTTACAGCTAACACATACAAAGGATTACTATCGGTTGGTGGTGCAGCAAAATCATAACCTTTAGGGGTTTTTAACATCCTGTTGGAGTTGTAGTTACAACTCACAAAGGATATTACCACTAATAGACCTAATGTCCATTTTAAAATATTCAACTTCATAATATTTAACAAATTATAATTGTTAATGATAAATTCTTAACGTACACTATATGACAAAACTATAAAAATTGATTGTAAAAATTGATAAATTTACTTTTTATTGTTCGCTAATAAGGAAAAATAGAGCTCTCTCATATCATTCACCAATCTTTCGTAATGAAATTTTTCTTTCACAAACTCCCAACCATTTTCACTCAGTCGCTTTCTAAGCACATCATTTTCAACCAATTTTAAAAGTGCTTCAGCAAAAGCGTTAACATTTCCTGGTGGAACAATAAACCCTGTTTTGTCTTTTAGCACTACGTTTTCAACCCCACCAACGTTGGATGTTACTATCGGATTATTTGCTGCTTGTGCTTCAATTAAGCTTACTGGTGTGCCTTCATTTAAAGAAGATAATGCAATAATATCTAATCCGGCATTTGCCCAATCTACATTTTTAACCCACGAGGTAAAGGTAATAGTAGCTTTCTTTTTTTGTTTACTAAACTCAGTAAAGTCTAGCTTAAGTTCTTTGCAATACTGAGTTAAATTTTCTTTTTCTTCTCCATCTCCAATAATAAACACCCTTACTTTTTTGGTAGTTTTTTTAAGGAGATGATTTATTGCCTCTAAAAACAACCTGTGATTTTTAATTGGGACAAGTCTGCCAATGATTCCAATGGCAACTTCATCCTCTTCAAGCAAATAATGTGTTCTAAAATCATTTCTTTTGGTTTCATAATTTTCTTGAAACCTACTTAAATCAAACCCTAAAGGAACAATCGCTACTTTATTTTTCTTACAAATTTTATGTTGCTGAGTTAATTCATTTTTTTGAATTTCGCTAATAGCAATAATTTTAGTAGATTTTTTGGCTAAATAGCGTTCTATATTTTTGTAAAATACCGTTTTTGTTTTGCCAAAGTAAGAATGGAAAACATGTCCGTGAAAGGTATGGACAATTACAGGTACTTTACATTTATACGCTGCCATCCTCCCTAAAGTACCAGCTTTTGATGCATGCGTATGCACAATATCGGGCTGAAATTCTTTAATGATATCTTTTAATTTTTTGTAGGCTATTTTATCTTCTTTAAAACCAATTTCTCGCTTCATTTCTGGGATGATGGTTGGCGTTAAAGCTAAGCTATCCAATATAAAAGTGGAGCTTTCTTCTGTATCATCTTTCTCTCCTCCTATTAATAAGGTTTCAAACTCTTCGCCCATATATTTGGTTAAATAAGCTGCATTAAAAGTTGGTCCACCTAAATTAAAGCGATTGATTATTCTTAATATTTTTATTTTTTTTGCCATATAGTTTCATTGTCAAAAGTAGTGAAAAAGTATGAACTAATTTTATTACATTAACTACCCTATTGGCAACCTTATTACCGACAAGCAGGAAGAAATACAAGAAATAAAATGAACCGTTTACGGAAAAGTAAAACAAATCGCCAAAACCATTAGCAGTAGAACAAACGTTTAGCAAGTAGAAAAATAAACTTTGAGTACGATGCCTCAGCCCCCCACGCTGCTGCAAGTGTCCATACTTATGGTAAAATTGTAAAGTAATAAATAATAAATTACTACATTTGAAATATATAAAACTTTAAAGTCCGTAATTGGATTGAAAAAAGTTTGGCTTCAAACTTAGAACAGTTAGTGAAGAATTAAATCTAACTAATAAATAATATGGACTAATAAAACTTTGATAATCAGTAAACACAAATAGTATTTCTATTTTATTACTAACAACTATTAATCATTCTTACTTTTGGCTATAATTGTATAAACTATTTACTGACTCCCTCTTTCTTTACTATTAAACTAAAAATGTTGTTTAATTTTGCTAATTTATTAAATTAATATGTTGCATGAAATTAGATATTCTTTCCATTGGCGATGAATTATTAATCGGCCAAACACTTAATACCAATGCACATTGGCTTTCCAAACAACTTAACCTTATTGGTTTTCAAATTAGGCAACACACAACTGTAAGCGATGAAAAAACTGCCATAGTTACTGCTCTTAATGATGCCTTAGCAAATAGCAATGTGGTAATTATTACTGGAGGATTAGGACCAACTAAAGATGATTTAACCTTAAATATTCTTACTGAATATTTTGGTGGCAATCTTATTATGAACAAAAATGTTTATCAAGATATTGAGAAATTGATTACAGGAAGAGGCTATGAAATGAACGAACTAAACAAGCAACAAGCTCTTGTTCCTGATAATGCAAAAGTACTTCGTAATAAAAATGGTACTGCTCCAGGAACGTGGTTTGAAAAAGATAGTAAAATTGTAGTTTCTATGCCGGGTGTACCCTACGAAATGAAAGCCATGACCACCAATATCGTAATTCCGTGGTTAAAAGAGAAATTTGAGCTGCCTGCTATCGTTCATAAAATGGTTTATACACAAGGAATTCCCGAATCTAAATTGGCAGAGATGCTTGAAGATTGGGAAAACAGCTTGCCTCCTACCATTAAGTTGGCTTATTTGCCTTCTCCCGGAAGGGTGAAACTGAGATTAAGCTCAATAGGCAGCAATAGAAATGAATTGGAAGCAGCCACAAACATGCAGATAGAAAAAGTAAAAAAAATTATTGGTAAACATATTTTTTCCTTATCCGAAGATGAATTACAAGTAGTTATTGGAGAGTTATTACGCAAAAAAAATGCAACACTTTCTACTGCCGAAAGTTGCACAGGAGGTTATATCGCTCATTTAATTACGCAAGTTGCTGGTGCATCCGATTATTTTAAAGGGGCAATAGTTTCCTATGCTAACGAAACCAAAATTGAAAGTTTAGGGGTAAATCAGAAAGATATTGAACAATACGGAGCAGTTAGCAAACAAGTGGTAGAACAAATGGCTGTTGGAGTTAGAAACAAATTAAAAACCGATTATAGCATTGCTACTTCAGGCATTGCAGGTCCTGATGGAGGAACAGAAGAAAAACCTGTTGGCACTGTTTGGATAGCAGTAGCCTCTAAAAATGAAGTAATAAGCCAAGTGTTTCTATTTGGAAAAGATAGAACAATAAATATTGAACAAAGTGCCATTGCAGCTTTTGGTATGTTGAGGAATGTTTTTATTCAGTAGACAAAAACCACATAGAAACATAGAAGAATCAACATTATAAAGTATTTTTATAGCAACACAAAGTTGTTTCCATTAAAATGAAAACAAGCTATCATAGGTGTGAAATATATTTCGTTTTTAATTGAAAAACAAACATATATAACTTACTCGCAAATAAAAATGATGTTTTGTTAATAAATTACACGTTGAAAACCGATAAAAAAAATTACTTTTGGAACTCAAAATTTGAAAATATAATAGATTATGAACATACACGAATATCAAGGTAAATCATTATTGAAAAAGTATGGCGTAGCCATTCAAGAAGGTGTTGTTGCTGACAACCCAGAACAAGCTGTAGAAGCTGCTAAAGAAGTAAATCGTTTAACAGGCTCTGAGTGGTTTGTAGTAAAAGCTCAAATTCATGCTGGTGGTAGAGGAAAAGGTGTAGTAACCGAAACAGGTTCTCATGGAGTTGTTTTAGCTAAAGGATTAGACAAAGTACATGATATTGCCAAAGGTATTTTAGGCGGACATTTGGTTACTAAACAAACCAAAGCTGAAGGTAAATTAGTAAACAAAGTGCTAATTGCACAGGATGTTTATTACCCAGGAGAAGCACAACCTGAAGAGTTTTATATGTCTGTTTTAATGAACAGAGAAACTGGAAGAAACATCATTATGTATTCTCCTGAAGGAGGTATGGATATTGAAGCTGTTGCTGAAAAAACTCCTGAATTGATTTTTAAAGAAGAAATAGACCCAAAAATTGGTTTACAAGGGTTTCAAGCAAGAAGAATTGCTTTTAACTTAGGCTTATCTGGTGAAGCTTTTAAACAAATGGTAAAATTTGTTTTTGCTCTTTATGCTGCTTACGAAGGTACTGATGCTGCTATGTTTGAAATTAACCCAGTTTTAAAAACTTCTGATAATAAAATTATTGCCGTAGATTCTAAAGTAAGTATTGACGAAAGTGCTTTGTTCAGACATAAAGACATTGCAGAAATGAGAGATATTTCTGAAGAAGATCCTGTTGAAGTTGAAGCTAAAAAAGCTGGTTTAAATTATGTAAACCTTGATGGAAATGTTGGTTGTATGGTTAATGGAGCTGGATTGGCAATGGCAACTATGGATATTATTAAACTTTCTGGTGGAGAACCTGCTAACTTCTTAGACGTTGGTGGTACTGCTGATGCCGAAAGAGTTGAAAAAGCTTTTAGAATGATTTTAAAAGATGAAAAAGTAGAAGCTATTTTGGTAAATATTTTTGGTGGTATTGTAAGATGCGATAGAGTTGCTCAAGGTGTGGTTGATGCTTATAAAAACATTGGCGACATTAATGTTCCCATTATTGTTCGTTTACAAGGAACAAATGCTATAGAAGCTAAAAAATTAATTGATGATTCTGGATTAAAAGTACATTCTGCTGTACTGCTTAAAGAAGCTGCTGATAAAGTAAAAGAAGTGTTGGCTTAAAAATATTTCTTTTTATAAAGTATAAAATCCCTTAGTAATAAATTTACTAAGGGATTTTTTTGTCTTAAATTTAATTTCTTATAACTAGTGTAGAAAACTACTCACTAATTTTTATTACTTTAGTGTTTTAGATAAAAAATTAAACCATGCTATTAAAAGAAATCACCTCTATTATAGAAAATTTTGCTCCGCTTTCATTACAAGAAAGTTATGACAATTCAGGGTTAATTGTTGGCAATGCAAACGATGAAATAACTGCTGCACTTATCTGTTTAGACAGTACTGAAGAAATTGTTGATGAAGCTATTGCTAAAGGTTGTAATTTAATTATTGCCCACCACCCTATTTTATTTTCAGGAATAAAAAAACTAAATGGTAATAATTATATAGAAAGAGTAATTATAAAAGCTATTAAAAATAATATAGCCATTTATGCATCACACACTAATTTAGATAATGCTTATGATGGTGTTAGTTATAAAATAGCCGAAAAATTAGGTTTAACTGACTGCAAAACTCTCTCTCCCAAAAATAACATGCTTAAAAAAATTGTTACTTTTTGTCCTGTTAGCCATGCAGAAAAAGTTAGAAACGCTATGTTTAGCAAAGGTGCCGGAAAAATAGGCGAATACAGCTCTTGCAGTTTTAATGGTGAAGGTGTTGGTACTTTTAAAGGAAATGATAATACACAACCTTTTATTGGAATACCAAATGAATTGCATTACGAAAATGAACTTAAAATTGAAACCATTGCTTATGCTTATCAAGTCAACCAAATTATTGCAGCCTTAATAAATGCTCACCCTTACGAAGAAGTAGCTTACGATATTTATCCTTTAGATAATAAAGATAACAACACTGGTAGCGGTATAGTAGGTAAATTAGCTTCCCCCATCAAAACAACTGATTTTCTGCAACAACTAAAAAAGGTAATGAAAACCGATTGTGTTAGACATACCAATATTCTTAAAGAAGAAATAGAAACAATTGCAGTATGTGGTGGCTCAGGAAGCTTTTTATTACCCGATGCTAAAAAAGCTAAAGCAGATATTTTTATAACAGGCGATTTTAAATACCATCAGTTTTTTGATACTGATAATGAAATTGTTATAGCAGATATTGGACATTATGAAAGCGAACAATTTACTTCTGAATTAATTTATGACATTCTTAGAAAAAAAATTCCTAATTTCGCACTTCATTTATCTGAAAAAAATACAAACCCCATAAATTACCTGTAAAGTATGGCAAAAAAAACAGCAACAACAACAGTAGAAGAAAGACTAAGAGCTTTATATGAGTTACAACTTATCGATACAAAAATTGATAAGATACGTTTGATAAGAGGAGAGCTTCCTTTAGAAGTTCAGGATTTAGAAGATGAAATCGAAGGCTTACAAACACGTCAGGAAAATTTAACTTTAGAAATAGAGAATATAAAAACTGATATATCTAATAAGAAAAATAGCATAAAAGATGCTATCAACCTTATTAAAAAATATGAAGAGCAACAAAATAAAGTTAGAAATAACAGAGAGTTTGATGCTTTGACTAAAGAAATTGAATTTCAAAAATTAGAAATTGAATTATCTGAAAAAAGAATTAAAGAAGGCGAATTCTTACTTACATCTAAACAAGAAAAATTAGATGAAGCCAAAGAATACTTAGATGGTAGAAAAATTGATTTGGATAACAAAAAAAATCAATTAGAAGAAATTACCAACGAAACACAAAGCGAAGAAGAAAAATTAACGGCACAATCTGCTAAAGCTGAAAAAGTTATTGAAGACAGATTATTAACTGCGTACAAAAGAATTCGTACCGGTGCAATTAATGGTTTAGCAGTGGTTACTGTTCAGAGAGATTCTTGTGGAGGTTGTTTTAACAAAATCCCGCCTCAACGTCAGTTAGATATTAAAAACCACAAAAAAGTTATTGTTTGCGAACATTGCGGAAGAATTTTAGTTGATGCTGCTTTAGATCCAAATTATACTCCTGAAGAAGAAGTAGAAGAAAAACCAAAAAGAAGAATCACTAGAAGAACTAAACAAAAAGCTTA
This sequence comes from Vicingaceae bacterium, assembly GCA_032251145.1. Classification (GTDB taxonomy): domain Bacteria; phylum Bacteroidota; class Bacteroidia; order Flavobacteriales_E; family Vicingaceae; genus BRH-c54. Next base: position 12,158 of record JAVVER010000102.1, read on the forward strand.
ATTCTTTTGATTCCTAACCATACTTAAAAACCGACAAAATATTTTGTCGGTTTTTTTTTGTGTTTTAATTTTCAGTAACTAATTCCAGTCTCGGCTGTGCCGAGTGATTAATATTACTATTGTTTTTAACAACATTACCATGTATCAATTTTAAAATTACTTTCAAGAGTTGCTTTTCTTTTTTCCGACATCAATTAGTTT
>JAVVER010000103.1:0-12348 GCA_032251145.1 Vicingaceae bacterium
TATTTTTTAAAACCTTTAGCCTAAAATGGAATTTTTAAGGTTCGACTAATTAATTATGATGTTACTTTTCAAAACTTTTCTACGTGTTACGATTCCATTTTTTGGACTTTTGGTGATGGAGATACTTCTAGCCTATCATATATTCAACATTCTTATGATACTAGTGGACTTTATAATGTTTGCTTAATTGCTTTTAATTCTTACGGAAGTGATACTATTTGTGGTAATGTTTGGATAAATGATCCAGTAGGTTTTAAAGAAAAAAAATCTATCGAACATGCTATTAAGGTATTTCCTAATCCTACTGTGGATTTCGTTAATTTTGAGTTTGATAAATTTCCTTTAGAGCTGATTATTTTTAATACTCAAGGAAAAGTTATCTTAAATAAAAATATAACAGAAAATTCTTTTAAACTAAAAGTTAATCATTTGGAATCTGGTATATACTTCTATAATTGTATTTATAAAAACACTAGAAATACAGGAAAATTTATTATTAAATAAATTTTCATCCATATAACAGTTTTAATCTTTCAATTCTTAACCAAAATATATGCATTTAAAGAAGTTGCAATAATCAGCCAAATAAAATAGGGTAATACCCATAATGTTTTAGCTTTTAGCTGACCAAAATAAACAAAGAAGAAATAGCCCATCAACACCGTAAGTAACACAATAATAAATAATCCGAATAAAACTTGATGGTATTTAAAAAAGACTGGATTCCAAGATACATTCAATATCCATTGTATCACAAATAAAGCTATTAGTAGGTTTCGATTTTCGTTGAGCTGCCATGCGTAAGCCATAAATACGGCAAAACAAATCATTATACTTGTCCATGCTGCACCAAATACCCAACCCGGAGGTGTCCAAGGTGCTTTGTTTAAGTTTTGATACCACTCGGCAGTAACCGCAGCACTTGTAAAGTAACTCCCTAAACCCAATGCAGCAAAATTGATGACTAAAAAGATAATTATTTTTAGCAGCATGTATGTTATTTTTTAATTACCCTAATAACTTCACTACCTGTTTGATTTACAAATTTTACAAAATAAATCCCCTGACTTTGTCCATCAAGATTAATTACCACTTTGGAAGCATTTAAATTACTTTGATAAATGGTTCTTCCCATTAAATCTATTACTTCTACCGAAGCATTTTCTAAACTATTATTACCAATATCTAAAGTAATTTGGTTGTTGGTTGGGTTAGGGTAAACAAGTATTTTATCAGAAATGCTTGCTTTCTCACCTACACTTATAACTGTACCTGGATCTCCTTTATAAAAATTAACCCCTCCAGCAACATTACCTACAATTAAATCAAAAGCACTATCATTATTTATATCCGCAACATTTACAAAAGACCAGCCTCCTTGTTTTATACCTAAATACATAGAATCAATCAGGTTAAAAGTTCCCCCAAGATTTCCATCAATGCTATCGTAATAATAGATATAGCCATTAGTAGCTCCTGCAATTAATTTGTAATCTCCACTATCATCATAAATAAAAGGAGTACTATTACCGTTGTATTCATCGTACCTTCTTGTTTTCACACCTCCTAACTGAGAGGTTACCCAGCTATACGAAGGCAATACTGCTGTCCCTACATTTTCGTAATACGATACAAAGCCTAATCGATCACCAATAATTAAATCCAATAATCCATCTCTATTTAAATCTATTAACTGAGGAACTGAATATAATCCTACATCTACTCCTTCATACTCTGCTTTATTAAGTACAAAGTTGGCAGTATTTCCTGCTCCAGCAATATTTTCAAAATAATGAATTTTTCCGTTATCTCCACCAACAATCATATCTTGATCGCCATCACCATCAATATCTCCAAAAGTAGGAGCTAATCTTAACATTGGCTGATTAGTTGCAACATTTAAATTGATATTGGCTACATCAGCATAGTTAGAATCTATTAATTGATAAACAGGATTACTAGCTGTTCCAATGTTTTCATACAACCACAATGAAGAAATTAATCCTTGGTTGGTTTGCAAAGCAGTATAACCAGCATTTCCAATAACAATATCCATTAAACCATCTACATTATGATCGAAAAATACTGGAAAAGCTCCCGTACCAACTTCTATCATATCTTCTTGTAAGAAAGCTGTTGTTTTAAAGTCAAACTCTGGCAGGTTAGTTGATCGTTGATTTTCATAATACCATACACTTTTTAAATTTTCGCAGCCATTAAAACAATTCGGACTAGCTAAAAAATCTTTTACACCATCATTATTTACATCTAAATAAAATCCCGCTGGGAAAAGATATAAATCAACAGGAATAGTATTAGCGGTATTCATAGGAAAAGCTGTGTCTACCGCAGTTATATGAGATGAAGTAAAGTTGGGAGAAGAATCTGAATTATACAACAACACAAAGTTATTGCTAGAAACATCTCCTAAAATTAAATCTTTAGATCCATTTGAATCTACATCCATCATCATTACTGTAGAACCACTATGTTTGTTTCCACCGCTTAGTCTTTCTGGGTTATTAATGTTAAACCCACAAGAATCATCTAAAACAACATTATTACTTTGAGCACCTTCTGTAAAATAGCCCCAACACTTGTTTCTCAATTCAAAATCTAAGCTATCGCAATCTCCATATCTTTCTATGCTTAAATTTTTATGATACTCTACTTGAGACCCCAAAATACTAAAGGTAATAATATCTAAATCACCATCGCCATCAACATCTTCTATTGCAGGAATATCAATAGATGAAATATACAAATTTACCATACTTGGTGTTGGTGAATCTGGTTGATAATTAGAATATAAAATATTAGAAGGTGTATTAGCTGTTTCTATGGTAAATAAAAGTTGAGTTGTAGTAGAAACATTTCTGTAAACCACAACACCTCCCGCTCCTGAAGTGAAAATATCCATTTTACCATCGCAATTAAAATCTCTAAGTAACACCCAATCTCTAATGTTTTGAGGAAAATATTGTATGAATTCTGGAGCTAAATGATAATCTACCTTATTTGGTGTTCCATGATTAATAAAGGTAGTCATTCGATTAATACTTCTATCAAAAACAAATAAGTCCATTATTCCATCCAAATTCAAATCTATTTCTGAAAACTGTGGAGAATCAAAACCACCTGTCCAAGCATGATAAAGTGTATCACTATTATAATTTAAAACAGTAATAGAATCGTATCTATTAACTACTAGTTGTGCTTTTGAAGTAAGCGACAACAATAAAAATATAAAAAGTGCTAAAAAAGTTGTGGTTTTTTTCATAATTTGATGCTAATAATGGTAATTCTACTGTTAGAAGGCTAAGTTAACTCAATTTGTTTTATTAAAAAATGACTAAACTCATGCTTTCTAAACCCTTTAAACTCCTTGCCAAATTTAAGCTTATTTAGTGAAATAAAAAAAAGTTAAATGAAATGAATTTTATGTTTGTAAAACGTTTTTGAAATTCTATATTTGCAGGCTTATAATTTTTTAACAAAATACACACGAAAAGAAATGCAAAACAAAGGACTATTAACAACGTTTACCATACTTTTTGCAATAGCGAGTTTATACTCATTATCGCTTACATGGTTTGCCGTAAATGTAGAAAACGATGCGAAAGATTACGCAGAAACGTATCACAATGGAAGTTCAGATGCTGAATTTGCTTATTTAGATTCTATGGCTTCAGAAGAAGTTTATCCGGTAATCGGTTATACTTACGGTGAGCTAAGAGCTAAAATGCTTAACTTAGGTCTTGACTTAAAAGGTGGTATGAACGTAACCTTAGAAATTCAAATTGACGAAGTAGTTAGAGGACTTGCTTCTAATAGTGATGACCCTGCTTTTAACGAAGCTATAAAAAAAGCAAACGAATTGCAAGTACAAAATGGTGGCAACTTTGTTTCTTATTTTGAACAAGCATACAACGAGGTTAATCCTGGTGGACAATTAATTTCTGTTTTCTACACCAGAGATAACAAAGAAGCATTATCTCCAAAAGCTTCAAACGAAGAAGTGTTAAAGTTTATTAATGAAAAAGCAAACGCTGCTATCGAACAATCTTTTGAAGTAATTAGCACAAGAATTGGTATGTTTGGAGCTGCTCAACCAAGTATTCAACGTTTAACAGGTACCGATAGAATTTTAGTTGAATTACCGGGGGTTAAAAACAAAGAAAGAGTTCGTCAGTTATTACAAGGAGCTGCAAAATTAGAATTTTGGACTACCTACCAAAACAATGAGTTTTATCCTTTACTAGCTGAAGCCAATTCTACATTAGCTAAATTGCTAAACAAAGATGATAAAACTGAAAAGGCTAATGATTCTACTAATACTGAGGAAACTAAAGATACTACATTAACTAATGTAAAAGCTAAAGAAACTCCTATTGAAGAAGAAAATAACTTGTTATCTCAATTAGGAGATGATACTACAAAAACTGATACTTCTTCTAACGATTTATTATCTCAACTAGATGATGCTACAGGCGAAGATTCTTTAGCTTTATTCCAAAAAAGTGTAAAAGAAAATCCGCTATTTGCTATTATGACTATTCCTACTTACACCAACGAGGAAGGTCAACAAATGTTTGCTGAAGGACCTGTTGTGGGTATTGTTGCTGTAAAAGATACTGCTAAAGTAAACAGCTATTTAGCTAAACCTGAGATTAAAGAAATTATTAACCCAAGAAAATACAAGTTACTTTGGGCTTACAAACCTTTTGATGATAATCAGCAATTTATTCAACTTTATGCTATAAAAGTTGAAAACAGAGATGGCAGAGCACAATTAGAAGGAGACGTTATAGTTGATGCGTCACAACAATTCGGAATGTATAATGGTGCTCCTGAAATTGAAATGATTATGAATGGTGATGGTGCTCAGAAATGGAAACACCTTACCGGACAAAATGTTGGAAAACCTATTGCCATTGTATTGGATGGTGTAGTTTACTCTGCTCCTGCTCCTTCTGAGGAGATTGCAGGTGGACGTTCTAGTATTACTGGTAACTTTACTATTGAAGAAGCTAAATTAATTGCCAACATTTTAAAAGCGGGTAAACTTGATGCTACTCCTAGAATTGTTGAGGAGGCTGTTGTTGGTCCCACATTAGGAAAAGAGTCTATCAGCAAAGGAATGTTCTCTTTCATTATTGCATTAATGATAGTATTGGCTTACATGGTATTTTATTACTCTAAAGCTGGTATTGCTTCTGTAATTGCATTACTTGCTAACATGTTCTTTATTTTTGGAATATTAGCTTCTATGCCGCAATTAATTGCTTTAACATTACCGGGTATTGCAGGTATTATCTTAACTATTGGTATGTCTGTAGATGCAAACGTACTTATATTTGAGCGTATTCGTGAAGAAATTGCCGCAGGTAAAGGTATGAGATTGGCTGTTTCCGATGGTTATAAATTTGCTTATTCATCTATTATTGATGCAAACATTACTACCTTATTAACAGGTTTTGTATTATGGTTCTTCGGAACTGGCCCTGTAGAAGGTTTTGCGAAAACCTTAGTAATTGGTATTTTAACATCATTATTTACTGCAATATTTATTACCAGATTAATTTTTGAATACCAATTAAATAAAGGTAAAGTATTAAAATTTGCTACAAATCTTACTGATGGTTTATTCCAAAATACAAACATTCAGTTCTTAAAAAACAGAAAGAAATTTTACATTCTTTCAGGTGTTATTATCTTAATTGGTATTGGCTCTTTAGCAACAAAAGGACTTCAAAAAGGGGTTGATTTCCAAGGAGGAAGAACTTATGTTGTTCGTTTTGAAAATGCTGAAAAAGTAGAAACGCAAACTGTTAGCGAGCAATTGGCAACTTTATTTGAATCTGCTCCAGAGGTAAAAACTTTTGGTGATGACAATCAAGTGAAAATTACTACTACATTTATGATTAATAGTCAGGATGAAAAAGCTGATGATATTGTTGAAGATAAATTATTCGAAGGCTTATCATCTATACTTGGTAGTGAGGTTACTAAACAGCAATTTATGGACAACTACTTAATGAGTTCTCAAAAAGTTGGACCAACCATTGCTAATGATATGATTCGTTCATCTATCTTATCTATTGTATTCTCATTAATCATCATTTTCTTATACATAGTATTTAGATTTAAGAAATGGCAATATGGTGCCGGTGCACTTATCGCTCTTTTCCATGATGTATTAATTGTATTGTCTTTATTCTCTATTTTCTATGGTATTTTACCATTCTCTTTAGAGATAGATCAAGCATTTATTGCAGCTATCCTAACAGTTGTGGGTTACTCTATTAATGATACCGTAGTTGTTTTCGATAGAATTAGAGAATACTTAGGTTCTTACAAGAAAAGAGAAATTGATGATGTGGTAAATAGTGCCATCAACAGTACTTTAAGCAGAACGGTTAATACCTCTTTAAGTACCATCTTTGTATTGTTAATGATATTTATTTTTGGTGGTGAAGTTATTAGAGGATTTACTTTTGCATTGCTTATTGGTGTAATTGTAGGTACTTACTCTTCTGCTTTTGTAGCTTCTCCTATCGTTTATGATTTTATGAATAAACAAAAAGAGAAAAAAAATAAATAATACCTATTAAAATATCTTTTAAAAGAATAAGCTGCTTATGAAAATGAGCAGCTTATTTTTTTGTAGTTTTGTCTAATAAATTAGCTTTATGTTAGCATTTTTTAATATTGGTGGTGGAGAGCTGGTAATCATTGTGTTGGTTATCGTTATGTTTTTTGGCTCAAAAAAAATACCCGAAATTGCTCGTACCTTGGGTAAAGGAATTAGCGAATTAAAAAATGCCACTTCAGATATTCAGCAAGAAATAAAAAAGTCTGTTCCTTCAGAAGTTACCAATATAAAAAACTCTGTAAATGTGGAACATCAGGTAAAAAGCTTTATTAAAAAAGAAATTACCAAACCTATAGAGGATAAAGATGTTGATGACGCTTCAGCTCCTGAAGAAGACAACACCCCTACTCCTCCTAACTCAATTTCAAGAAGTTAATTTTTATGGAATATTTATTATTAATAGGCGGATTAGCAGTTTTAATTGGCGGTGGCGAAGTATTGGTTAGAGGTGCTGTTGGTATTGCTGCAAAATTTAAACTTTCTCCTTTGGTTATAGGTATGACTATCGTTTCTTTTGGGACTTCAGCTCCCGAACTAATTGTAAGCTTAAAAGCTGCTTTAGAAGGTTCTCCTGAAATTGCCATAGGGAATGTTGTTGGCTCTAATATTGCCAACATTTCACTGGTATTAGGGTTAACAGCTGTTATCCTTCCTATTCCGGTTGCTGTAGCTACTCTTAAAAGAGATTGGCCAATAATGATGTTTATTTCTATACTTTTCTTTGTTTTTATTCTTAACGGAATGCTCGAAAATTGGGAAGGATTTATTTTTGTTGGACTTTTATTAGGCTACATCATTTATCAATTAAAATCATCTAAAAATAATGAAGAGGAAGAAACAGAAGTTATAAAACAGCACATACTTGTTAGTATTTTATTAATTACAGTTGGAGTAATTGGTTTAGCTTTTGGTGCAGACTGGTTGGTGCAAGGTGCAGTAACTATTGCTAAAAACTTTGGTGTTAGCGAACACATTATTGCTGTAACCATAGTGGCTTTTGGAACTAGTGTTCCCGAATTAGTAACCTCTGTTGTTGCTGCTGTAAAAAAACAAATGGATATTTCTGTAGGAAACTTAATTGGTTCCAACATCTTTAACATATTAGCCGTTTTAGGAATTACGGCTATTTTTAAAGAAATACCTATTAGCGAAACCGTAATTTCTAATGATATTTTTTGGGTATTAGGAACTTCTTTTATCATGCTTCCACTCATGCTTAATTACACTATTTCTCGTTGGAAAGGTGCTTTGTTATTCCTCTCCTATTTACTTTACGTATTCTTCTTACTACAATCTATTTGATTTTTTGGTTTTATTATTAAATATCTATTTTTGATTGATTAATTTTATAACCTGAGTTTGATTGTTCTTTTGAATTCAGGTTATAACAAATTTTTTACTTTCATTGAGATACATCATCATCATACTTAGTTTTCTTTTTAGCAGTTTATTATTCGCTCAACAAGCCGATGATGCCTTAAAAGTTAAAAAGTTAAAACCTAGTTTTCTTGCGGAACTCATTGAAGAAAAAATTAATACCATCCGTAAAGAAAACAACTTACACACACTTAAAACTGATAGTAAACTACAATTAGTTGCGTCCGACCAAGCTGAATACAACCTTAAATCGGGTAAACCAGAAGTTACCCAATCCAACAAAAAGAAAGCTACTTTATTAGATAGAATAATTTTTCACGAAAGTACGCACGGCATTTTTTCTGAAAATGTTTTTAAAATAGATTTAGAAATAAAAGTAAAAGTGCAGGGAGAAACACGCAGAAGAAACCTTAAAAGTTATGAAGAAGTTGCCAATTTTATAGTAAACTCTTGGATGAAAGATAGAAATATGTCTAAAGCAATTCTAGATAAATCTTTTTACACTTTTGCAACAGCCATAACTTCCGATAAAAAAACCAAATCTATTTATGTAAATCAAGTTTACGGAAGCGAGCCATTTATCTTACCCACAGGCGTTCCATTTATTAAAGACGATTATAAAATTGAACCTTATAACAAAAGTAAATGCACCGAAATTGAACGAAGTTATTCTTACTTACCAGAATTAATGTCCGACAATATTTTCTTTAGAGATGGAGAGATTTTCTTTTATTTTCATGATTTGAACCTCTTAAAAAACATTCTTAAAACTAATAAAGACGGTATAGCTTTAGATATTATTACCAAAGATCAATTTGCTTGCGATGCCGGAAATAGAATTTATCCTTCTAAAATTCACTCTGGTATTATGCTTCCTCCTGTTTACAAATCTTATCTTTTTAATAAAAACCTGTTGGAAAGTGAAGGACAAATGGAAGTCTCTCTTGGTCCTATTCCTGATTTTGTTGATACCAACACTACGGAATTTAACTTATTAATTATTCAAGACAATTGCTTGTGCAATACTATTATTTACAACAGTTTGGGGGGAGAAAATCTTAAATCATTAGGTTTATCGCTACTTTTCGATACGCTTTCCGTATCAGATAAAGCAGACTCTGTAAACAGTACATTGCAATTTATTATTCCTTTTGATAAAAACAAATCGGTGTATAACCCCGAAGATGTAAAAATATTTTTAGATTCCTTAAACCTAAAAAAATACGATCTTAAAAAAATTGAAGTTTTTGCTTACTCTTCTATTGAAGGACGACAAAAAGAAAACAAAACCTTACAACTAAAAAGAGCTAAAAGTATTGTAAACGCCATCCAAAAATACAATGTAAAAAATGTTGAAACCGCCATTTCTACTGAAGAAAATTGGGAAGGTTTTTATGAGTCGCTAAAAGGTTCTCCCTACGAAAGTGATTTTGCAAAACTAAGTAAAGAAGAAATTCTAAAAATTGTAAATGGTAATGAATTAAATTATAACCTAGAGCCTTATTTAGCAGACCAGCGAAACGCCAAAGTAGTACTTTATGTAGAGAAAGTATATATGGATGAAGAATTAATAAAAGTAGTTCCCGAACGTTATAAACTATCTATAAAAAAGAAAGATTACAAAGGAGCTAAACTTTATCAATCTGTAGCTATAGACAATATTGAAAATGGTAAAATTGATATTGATTTACTCTTTAACACAAAAATTCCTTTTGTAAAAGAAGCCATCAGTCTAAACAATAATATTATTGCTGCCAAATGGTTCTACAGTAAAGCTGAAAATAGAGACAGTTTAAATAATTATTTACTGAGAGATGTTAAAACGCAACTAATTGTTGATCCTGCCAATCCGTTTTTACTTTACAACAAAGTAACCTTAGAATTGCTTTTATGGACAGAGAATTACGACAGAGTAAAAGATCCTAAATTTTTATTGAGAGACATTAAAGCCCTTTATAATTTAGGCATAGAAAACTGGAAAATCAGTCAGTTGGTGCTTAATTTCCATATTATTTCTGCTGATTTTTATTATGAAACCATGCAATTTTCACAGCGAGACAAAGCACTTAATGAAGTAAAGAAAATGTTGCTTCAATCTCAATTAAACAGAGACCAAACCTTTAAAGTAGCACAATATTTTATTTTCCAAATGCGACTAAACTGGACGATTGAACTAATGAAACCGTGGGCAGAAAAACCCCATATTGATGAAGAATTTTTATTCACTTTTTTAACCGCTGCCATCTACAACAAAAAACTTGTGCCAGAAAATGAATACCTGATGTTTATGGAAAAAGCTAAAAAAATAAACCCGAAAAGATTTTGCAATCTATTCGGGTATCCTAATATGAGTTTTCAATTGCTTAAAGACTTAAGCGTAAAAAAAATGTATTGTGAGAGTTGTCACTAAGTTAAAAAGTTCGATGTTTGAGGTTTGAAGTTGAACCTCAAACATCAAACTTGAAACCTTTAAACTTTCATCCCATCCACCAAGCTGATATCAAACTGAACTAAGTTGATGAACTGATGAACTCTATCTTCCAATTCAGTTGGTGTTAGGTACTGTAATCTTTCTGTTCCGAATTTCTCTACACAAAAAGAAGCCATTGCTGAACCATAAATTACAGCACGTTTCATGTTTGCAAAAGAAATATCGCCTGTTTCTGCTAAATAACCAATAAATCCTCCAGCAAAAGTATCTCCCGCACCTGTTGGGTCAAAAACATCTTCTAACGGTAATGCCGGAGCAAAAAATACATTTTCTTTATCAAACAATAAAGCTCCATGCTCTCCTTTCTTAATAATTAAATACTGAGGACCTAAAGCCAAAATCTTTTGAGCAGCTTTTACCAAAGAGTATTCACCCGAAAGCTGACGAGCTTCTTCATCGTTAATAGACAACACATCCACCATAGAAATAGTGCTTTTTAATTCATCTAAGGCAATATCCATCCAAAAGTTCATGGTATCCATTACAATTAATTTCGGACGTTTATGTAAGCCATTAATCACTTTCTTTTGAACAGCTGGAGCTAAGTTTCCTAGCATTAAAAAATCGCAATCTTGATAATTGGCAGGAATTTTAGGGTCGAAAGTTTCTAATACATTTAACTCAGTAGCCAACGTATCTCTTGTATTCATATCGTTGTGGTACTTACCAGACCAAAAAAACGTTTTTTCATTTTCTCTGATTTCCAATCCTTCCAAATCAACATTATGTTTTTGTAACATTTCCATTGCTTCTTTAGGGAAATCGCCACCAACAACAGAAACAATATTGATTTTTTTAACAAAATTTGAAGCAGATAAACTAATAAAGGTAGCAGCACCACCAACAATTTTATCTGTTTTTCCAAAAGGGGTTTCAATAGCATCAAAAGCCACTGTTCCTATAACTAATAAACTCATTTTTTATGTTTTAAATTGAGCTGTAAAATTAATGTATTAATACCGAAGTTATTTAAAGTATTATCTTTTAATTTGTTGTTTTAACTGAAAAGGTTAATGTAAGTAGCAATTTTATTTTGTTATTAGGTATAACAGATAAAAACTAGGCTGTTTTACCAACACTATGTTCTAATAGACAACTAAATACATAAAAAAAAACCATCCACAAAAGTGAATGGTTTTTTTGTTTTATATTGATTAATTCCATTAAAAGAACATAGCAGCTCTAATGTTTAAGTAAGTAGTTGAGCTTCCATCTGTTAAAATAATCATATATCTAGCACTCAAGTCAATTTTTTCATTTAAAATCATTCCTACTCCTGGAGCAATTGTTAAATCTGTTGTTGAGCCACTATCATCAAATTTTTCTTTTACAGTAACAAAACTTCCGTTCACGAAATCAATAGTTTCAAAAGTAAATTCTTGGCTATATCTAAAAATAGTAAACCCAGCAGAAGCCATTGCATAAAAACCATTTGTATTATCTGCAAAATAATACTTAAAGTTACCTAAAAGAGGGATGGCACCATAAGAAGCCGAAAAATCATCTGGAGCAAAATCTGGAGTTTTCGCAGAAAAATAGGTGTAACCAATTTGTCCTCCAACAGACATTTGGTCTGATAATGGAAAATCATAACCAACTGAAGCTCCAATACCAAAAGAAGATGCATCAGAGAAATCTCCTAAAGGTAACGCAATATCAATACCAGCATTAAATTGAGCATTAGCATTTGTTGTAAAAGCAGTAACAATTAAAGCAACTGCAGCAAATTTGATAAAGTTTTTCATAATTTTTTGTTTTTAGTTTATATTATTATGAAGTTGTTTAAAGTCCCCTCTATAAATTAAAAAATGTTTCTTTTTTTGCA
>JAVVER010000104.1:0-11971 GCA_032251145.1 Vicingaceae bacterium
TCTATTTTTTAAAACCTTTAGCCTAAAATGGAATTTTTAAGGTTCGACTATTTAAATCTGACAGGTTTCTGAAACTTGTCAGTTTTTTTTGTTTTAGTATGAAACAAAAAAAAGCAGCTGAATAGCTGCTTTTTTTTATGATTGAAATAATCAATTATTATTTTTCTTTATGTTGTTTAATCATCGCATCAACTCCTTCTTGAAATTTTGCAGGGCCACCGGCAACATAACCTGTTTTACCAATAGCATCAATATTAAACTGACCAGCATCTGATTTGGTTAAGTTAAATACCCAAATGGTTGGATAACCTGTTACAGCAAATGCTTTTTGCATGCCATAATTTTGTTCTTTTATTGCATCAGGAACTTGTTTTTTTCTAGGAAAATCTAACTCTAATAAAATTACATTTTTCTTCGCCCAAGCTTTAAATTCTGGTTTAACAAAAACTTCATTTTTAAGTTTGATACACCATCCACACCAATCGCTACCGGTAAAGTTTGCCATTATGGGTTTACCTGATTTTTTAGATAACTCATAGGCTACATTTACATCTACTTCCCAACCTTCCATGGTAGCTTTATATTCTGATTCAGTTTGGCTGTTATCTTGTTTATTGTTGTTGTCGGTTTTGTTTACAAACGACATAGCTACTAAACCACCAATAACCACTGAAGATACTATGATTGTTTTATTGATTATTTTTTTCATTGATAAAGTTTTTTATAATTCTGGAAAATTCATTACAAAAGTGATACCACTTTATTTAACTCAAAATTAAACATTATTATTTTATTCCATGCATCATCTTTGTTAGCTTACTATTGAATAATAAAAGTATTAACGCAATGAAAATAGGCAATGCAGCTATTATTAAGAAGAAAATTGACATAGAATACGTTTGTGAAATTTTATCAATATACGAACCGGTATATCCTGCCAATAGATTAGCAATAAACGAAGCGGTAAACCATAATCCGAAAATTAACCCTACAAATTTTGCTGGTGATAATTTTGAAACATAAGATAAGCCTACCGGAGATAAGCAAAGCTCTCCTGTTGTATGGAAAAAGTAAGCTAAAATTAACCAAACCATACTTACAGCAGCCGTTTCTGCACCTTGTGGTATTTCACTTGCTCCGTAAGCTAAGGCTATAAACCCTACTCCTACCAATATTAATCCCATAGCAAATTTAACAGGTCCTGATGGATTCCATATTTTCTCCCATAATTTAGAGAATGACGATGCCAATGTGATGATAAAAAAGGAGTTTAATATTTGAAACCAAGAAACCGTAACTTCTGTTGCTTCATTAGAAAATTCTCTATTCACTTTCCAGATACATAATATCCAAATGATAACAAAAGAAAGTGAGGTAAATAATATAGTAACGGGATATCTTTTATAAATTTTTACTGCAAGTGAATACAACACCCAAGTAACAATGGCAACTGGGAAAATAGTTAAAATGGCGTCAACCCATTTAAAAATTAATCCTGAACTTCCATCTAATACACGTTGGGTATAGTTTTTAGCAAAAATGGTCATTGAACCGCCAGCTTGTTCAAACGCAAAAAAGAAGAAAATACTCGATACTATTAATACAGATACAACCACTAATCTATCTCTAACCACATTAGCAGGCAGTTCTTCTTCCTCCACTTTATTATCCTCTTCTTTTACTTCTAAATTATATTTGATTAAGTTTTTTGGAGATAAGCCAATTTTACCAAATATTTTTTGCCCGAAATAAAACTGAAGCATACCAAAAAGCATAAATACTCCTGCTAATCCGAAACCATAATGCCAATTGTATTTTTCGCCAATATAACCACACAACAACATTCCTAAAAATGCACCTGCATTAATTCCCATATAAAAAATGGTGTAACCAGCATCTTTTTTATTGCTGTTGTTTGGGTATAACTGTCCTACAATTGAAGAAATATTTGGCTTAAACATACCATTACCCATAATCATTAAACCCAACCCAGCAAAAAAGAAAGCGTCACTTATTCCTTCCAATGCCATAGAGGCATGTCCCATAGTCATGATTACTGCTCCAATAGTAACCGCTTTTCTGTAACCTGTTAATTTATCAGCAATTAAACCACCAATTAATGGCGTTAAATAAACCAACCCTGTGTACCAAGCATAAAGTTGCATAGCATCTCCATTAGACCATCCCCAGCCGCCTTTAGCAATTTCGGAAATTAAAAAAACGGTAAGTAAGGCACGCATTCCATAGTAACTAAAACGTTCCCACATTTCTGTAAAAAATAATACAAACAATCCTGCTGGATGTCCCATTACCATACTGCTGTCTATACCTTTATTAGTAAGGTGTTTTGCTAATTGATTATCTTGTTGTTGATTCATAAGTTTAATGTGTTATATTAATTTTTATAAATTTTCTAAAATAAAATTGGTCATTAATGTATATAAATGCAATCTTGTATTACCGCCAAAAATACCATGATTTTTGTTAGGATAAGCCATTTGTGTAAATTGTTTATTGGCATTTACCAAAGAAATAGTCATTTCAGTAGTGTTTTGGTAATGTACATTATCATCTGCTATTCCGTGCACCAACAAGTAGTTACCTTTTAATTTCTCTACATGGTTAATCGGTGAATTGTCATCATAACCAGCTGCATTTTCCTGTGGTGTTTGCATGTATCTTTCAGTATAAATACTATCGTAAAAACGCCAATTAGTAACAGGTGCTACCGCTATTGCTGTTTTAAAAATATCTGCTCCTTTAGTAATACATAAGGATGACATATAGCCTCCGTAACTCCACCCAAAAATTCCTATTCTACTGCCATCAACATAAGGCAAAGTAGCTAAATATTTTGCTGCTGCTAATTGATCTTCTACTTCGTATTTTCCTAATTGCTTATAGGTGATTTTTTTGAAACCTGCCCCTCTGGCTCCTGTTCCTCTGTTATCTACGGAAATCACAACATATCCTTTGTTGGCAAGCATTTGAAACCAAAAATAGTTGGAACTACCCCAACTATCTTCAACGGTTTGAGAACCTGGTCCACCATAAACAAACATCAATACAGGATATTTTTTAGTTTCATCAAAATCGGTTGGTTTAATGCTCCACGCATTTAATTTTTCATCATTTACCTCTACCATAAAAAATTCTTTTTTAGCCAATTTAGTGGCTTTCATTCTTTCTTTTAAATCGGCATTATCCTGAAGAACAGTTTTAACTTTTCCATTTCTATCGTTAACCGTAATATAATAAGGTGTGTTGGCATCCGAATGCTTATTAATGAAATAATCAAATGTTGCACTGAAGTCAGCATCATTATCACCACTTTTTTGGGTTAGTTGCTTTTTACTGCTCCCATTTAGTTTAACACTATAAACATGTCTTTCTAATGGAGATTTTTCTGCTGATTGATAATATACCAAGCCTTTTTTCTCATCAACACCATAATAAGCTGTAACATCCCAATTCCCTTTAGTAAGTTGGTTGATTAAATTGCCATTTATATCATGTAAATACAAATGGTTAAAGCCATCTTTTTCGCTAGTAATGATAAACTGATTTTTGGTAGTTAAAAATTCTGTTTTTGGGACTTCAACATACTTTTCATTTTTTTCATTAAAAATTACTTTTCCTTTACCATTAAAAGCATCTGTAAGTTGAATATTCAAGTCATTTTGATGTCTGTTAAACGTTTGAATTGCCAATTGTTTAGAATCGTTTGTCCAATTAATTCTAGAAATATACTCGTAAGCGTTTTCAATACTCATATCTACAATACTGTTGTCTTCTAAATGATAAATATGAACGCTTACTTTTGAATTTTCTTCTCCAGCTTTAGGATATTTAAAACGTACTTCTTCAGGATACAAATCATTATACATTTTCATGTTCCACTCTTTTACATTGGTTTCATCAAAACGAAAAAAAGCAATTTTATTTCCATCGGGAGACCATTCAAAAGCTCTTATTAACTCTAACTCTTCTTCGTAAACCCAATCGGAAGCTCCATTAATAATTTCATTTTTCTTTCCATCAAAAGTAATCTGAGTTTCTTGTCCGTTAGATAAGTCTGTATAGTATAAATTATTATTTTTAACGTAAGCAATTTTGCTTGCTTGAGGTGAAAAAGTAGCATGCATTACTTTTTCTTTAGTATTTAAAGGCGTAAGTTTTTTTGTAGCCACATCATATATATAGTTATATGCTTTTGATGAGTACCTGTAAATAGCTTCTACTTCGGTTGCTATTAAAATCTTTTTTTCATCGGCACTAAATTCATAATCTTCTAATGCAATTTTATTTCCATCAAAAACTAAATCGGCTGCATTAACTAATATAGAAATGTTATCCACATCTACATACGATTGTTTTACTAAGTTCACACCCTCTTCACCTCTTTCTTGAGTTGTAAAATTTACCCCATTATTCATAGAACGAATACCATAAACCGACTGAGCATAAAATTTATAGTTTTTCCAAATGTCTTCTAAGGTAATATCTTGTTTTGTTTGAGCACCAACCGTAGTTACTACCAATAACAACAACACTAATTTAAATAATTTCATCTGTTTATATTTTATTTTGTTAAATCAGTCAGATGTAATTGTTCATTACATATTATTTGTTTAAAGTATTCACGAACTTACGTTTCCCTTTATAATCATTCCAATTTGTGAGGAACTTTTTAGCATGGTCGTTTCATTCTAGTTAGTTAAATTTTAAGCCCACGAATTTAAAGAAATTGTTGGACAAAAATTATCTTGAACAGAATAATGTTGTTTTTACATCTTCTAGAATTCATATTTTGAACTAATAAATTGTTTGAACACGTAAGAAATGAAAAACATTAACTTTTAAAATCTGTAGTTGATTCGCAACTTTGAGTCATTATTCAACAAAACTTATGAATTATGAAAACAATCGCTACTATTAAAAAAAGACAACCAACTAGTCTTTTAAAAAAAATGGGCAAACAAATAGCACTGATAGTGCTTTTTAGTTTTGCTTCACTAACAACGTATGCACAATGTACCGCAGCGTTTATCTCAACCGATAACGGAAATGGGAATTACACATTTACTAGCACCTCTACGGGAACTAATGCAAACACCACATACCATTGGAGCATAACTAGTAATCAATACATTTATTTAGGGAATTCTTCAAATTCCGTTTCATATACGTTTATTAATGGTAGTCATACTGTTAGATTAATGATTTCCGATTCAGCCTCTAATTGTAATGACGTATTAACTCAAACCATAAATGTTACTTCAGGTCAAAATTGTAATATAAATGCAGGTTTCACTTACACAATGGGAACAACAGTTAATGGTTCAGTAAACTTTCAATCTACTACAACGGGGAATTTTGCTTCCGAACTTTGGGTTTATGGAGATAATTCTTGGGGAGCTAGTCCAAACCATACTTATTGGAGTAACGGAAGTTATATGGTATCATTAATAGCTAGAGATGCTTCCCAAACTTGTTTTGACACCACACAACAAACAATAACTATTTCAAATATTTCAAGTACATGTAACCCAAGTTTAAATTTTTCTTACATAGATAACGGAAATGGAAATTTTTCTTTCTCAAATACTTCTAATAACTATAATCCTAGTGGCTATTTTTATTGGAATTTTGGTAATGGACAAACATCATGGAACTTAACCCCCTCAAATACTTATACTACTAACGGAACTTATAATGTTCGTTTAATTTATTTAGATTCACTAAATGCGTGCATAGATACTTTAGACCAACAGATTACAGTAACAGGGGTTATTCCTCCATGTACTGCTGTAGCCGATTATACTTATCTCGATAATGGATTTGGAAACTTTTCTTTCACATCAACTTCAACTGGTGGTTTAAATCATTACTGGCAATTTGGAGATGGAAATAACGCAATATATGTGAACAATCCAAACCATACTTTTGCTGCAAACGGAACTTACAATGTAGTTTTACATATTTTCGATTCTTTATTCACTTGTTATAAATGGAAAAGTTATACTATAATTGTGAATGGTGTTAATGGAACTTCAATATGTAATGCCGGTTATACCATGTATTTAGACTCTATTACTAACAACATTATTGTTACCAATAGTTCAACAGGTCCTAATTTATCTTATTTTTGGAATTTTGGCGATGGAAATACCTCAACACAAGCTTACCCATCATACACCTACTCTACTCCTGGCCCTTTTTACTTATGTTTAACTGTATCGGATAGTGTTAACAGTTGTACAAGTACTTATTGTGATTCAATAGGATCTAACGGAGTGGTATTAAGACAAACAGGATTTACTATAAATGTTCAACCTGCAAATGTGGTAGGTATAGAAGAGCACAAAGATGAAGTTAGTGAACTAACGATTTATCCAAATCCTTTTAAAGAAACCATGTTTATCGATATCAACATAAATGTCGAAACCAACCTAGAAGTTTTTGTTACTGATTTAGTTGGAAATACGGTTGGCATTATTAGCAACAAGTTTATGAATGCTGGTTCTCACAAACTTCAGTGGAATCCGGAAGATTTATCTAATGGAATTTACTTGCTAAATGTAAAAACAAATAATGCTTTAAAAGTTAAAAAATTAGTCCTTAACAAATAGTTCATTAATGAGTTTTTCTTAATAGAAAAGAGGGGTGTTGCTTATTTCACTCCTCTTTTTTGTTTACTCATTAACCAATTATTATAATTGATAATATCAGCATCATCCTCACTATTAGTTTTATATTTTTCAATAAAAGATGTAATAGCCTCTTTTAATTCTTTGCCGCTAAACAATTGCATTTTTTCAAGTAGGTTAACAAAATCTATATCTCTATCAACATCAACCTCCTTCAGACTAAAAAAATCTTTCTTCAAGTTTTTAAGCTGATAATCAAATAAATCAATGTCGTTTAATTCATGGATGATCATTAACTCCACTATGCTAATTTTAAACTGAAGAACAATATCCAAATTCTTAAAATTGTCTTGTTGTTTTAATTTAACAATATTTGATTTTGCCTCATTGAATTTTCCTAAATCAAAATATAAAACCGCCAAGTTTAGATAAATAAACAAGCTATATATGGGTAAAACTTGTATCTCTTTTTTCGATTTTGCTTCATTTAAAATATCAATTGCTTTTTGTTTATCCGTTACCTGATAATTGATTACCAATGAATTATAGTAATAGAACAAATATTTTTCATACAAGTATTTATCAAACTCTAGCATTGCATCGTGCAACTTTTCGGTATATAACAATGATTCCTCAATTTTATCATTCTTAAACAAAGAATTTACAATATAAGTCAACATTTGAAGCTTGGTTTCGTGGTTTGATTTAGTAAACAACTTATTTTTAGAAAACTGAAGATAGGTTTTCTTTAAGTAAGCTTCTAAAGTAATAAAATCGTGCTCTTGTAATAAAATTCTGCTAATTGAATGGTAAACTTTAAACTGTAACTGCTTACTCTGCTTTATTTTTTTATCCTCAATAAGTGAATAAAAATCCTCTTGAAGCAATTTGTTTGATTCTCCTCTATTATAATTTTGTGTTGTTTTTATTTTATAAGTTAAAGACGCTAAAATATTATCCACATCCTGAATTACGTTAAGTAGTGCTCTATTTTCTTTACGTTTATCAATAAATGGAGACGGGTTAAACCTTACTGTATCAATAGAAAGAATTATTAAATCATTATAGATCAAATCCAGTAAATCAAAAAACTCATTTTTTATAGCTTTTTTTTCTGCTTGAAGCAGGTAATCAAAAGTGAGCTGAAAATTTGATTTTTCATTAAACAGCTTCGAAAGCATGATATAATTAAGTGTAGCAAAATAATCGTTAGAATTATAATGTAAAAACAACAAACTCTTATTGATATCTTGTAACAACCTGTTTTTTAATCGATAAAATGCGTTTTTATCATTCGGGTAAAACTTTTTAAGAAAAACATCCTCATCAACTATACTACCTGAATATTTTCTGGCATAGTCAAACAATGCTACATCTTTTCTTTCAGCTGAATCGTTAGTTCTTTTCAATAGAATCTTAAAATTTCTACACTCTTCTTTTGATAACGTTTCTATAAGTTTATATACTTGATTCATATGTTTATTCTTATTGCTTTTTATCGATCATATGGAACTCCCTTATTAAACATTCCCTTGTGTGAGAAGTTTTTTTTATGGTCGTTTCATTTTTTAAACGAGTAAGATTTTAGTAAAATTAATTATAAAAATCTATTTAACTTAGTTAACTTAGCACAAATAAAAAATGTGATGAAAAAATTTCTTCTAATATTAATTGCAACACTTCTCCTTCCATTATTAGGGAAGTCTCAGTTAACTATTGACTCATTAACTACAGGAGCGAATATAACACAGGACACTATAAATGTAGGAGATGCTATAAGTTTTGATGCTGTATTTTCTTATACTGACAGCACTCCCTATTCAGGAAATATATACTTAGTAGCCGGAGTAGATAGTTCTGCCGGACTAACATCAATTGACACATTAGGAGTTAGAACAGTTTCTAATTTAGTGAATGATACCGTAATCATCCCCTTTATTGATACTGCTAATCAACAAAACGGATACAGAATTGGAGGAAATATTGTAGTTGTTTGGCCAGTTGCAGCTGGTCTAACCACTTTAGATACTTTTGAAACGACTATTTATGTGGTAGAACCAACAGGAATAAACGATAAAGAGCTTATAAACGACTTTACCATTTATCCGAATCCTATTAAAAACACACTTTTTATTCAAAATAAAACAAACTCTCATCAGGTTAAACAAGTAAGAATATATAACGGTATAGGAAAAGAATTAATTAAGACAAAATTTTCAACTGAAATAAATGTATCTGCCCTCCCTAAAGGGATTTACTTCCTCGAACTAGAGTTAGAAAAAGATACCATATTACAATACAAAATCATTAAGTTTTAATAATTCACTCTAATATCAAAGCAACTAATTAATAATAATTTAATATCGCTTAACAATAGCTTAATGCAATAAAGTTTAAAATAAATTACCTTTACAAGTAATTTTTATACTATATAACATATAAACTTAACTTGTAAACCATGAAAAAAATCACCTTTTTAACAACCATTTTTCTTTCAACTCTTATTTTTACTTCTTGTGGAAATGATAATTGTAGAGAATGCACAAACTGCAAAACAAAAGCCAATACAACACTTTGTGAAGATGATTTTGAAAAAAAATCAAACTTTGATGACGAAGTTGATGTTATGATTTCTGATGGATGTACCTGTGTAGATAAATAATTTATTTACTCATTTATTTATATTGAGACTAAACACAAATTTGTTTAGTCTCAAATATATTTTATCTATATTAAAAGATATTTAGGTCTTTTTATATTTTGTATTAAAAAAGTTGTATCTTTGCCCTATAAATTAATAACCAACTAAAACCAAAAAGTTATGGAAAACATAGATAACAAAACTGTAGCCGAAATAGTTACAGAAAACATTAAAACAGCTGATGTATTTAAGAAAAATGGTATAGACTTCTGTTGTGGAGGACATGTTTCTGTGCAAGAAATATGTGCAAAAAAAGGCATTAATTATGCAAGTTTAAAAGAAGAAATCATGAAAATAGAAAACCAACAACAAGGTAGTCATGATTTTAATACTTGGGATTTAGATTTCCTTAGTGATTACATTATAAACACACACCACAAATACGTGCAAGAGTCTAGTTTAATTATTGCTCAGTATGCCGAAAAAGTGGCTAAAGTTCATGGTCATCATTATACCGAAACAATTGAAATTAATAAGTTGTTTATTGAAATTGCCAATGAATTGAGTAGCCACATGCAGAAAGAAGAAGGCATCTTATTTCCTTATATAAAAGAATTGGCCGCTGCACAAAAGAAAGGAGAAAAAATTCCAACACCACATTTTGGCACCATACAAAATCCTATCAATATGATGGAAGATGAGCATACAGGAGCCGGAGAAATTCTTTTTAAAATTAAAGATTTAACCAATGATTTCAATCCTCCATCAGGGGCTTGTAATACTTTTAGAGCTTTATACGCAAAGTTGGAAGAATTCCAAAATGACTTGTTCCAACACATCCATTTAGAAAATAATATTTTATTTCCAAAAGCAATTGCTTTAGAAGCTAAAATGTTAAATTAAATTGATACTTTTGGGGTCTGAATTATGTTATCAAAATCTTGTGTATACGCCTTAAGAGCCATTGTTTATGTAGGACATAACGGTTCCGAAAATCATAAAATTGGCATTAAAGAAATCGGTGAAGAACTTGATTTGCCTGTACACTTTTTGAGTAAAATACTTCAATCATTGGTTAAGCATAACATTCTTCAGTCAACAAAAGGACCACATGGTGGTTTTTACATTAATGAAGTATCTGGAGAAATAAAATTACTAAGGATAATTGAAGTTGTTGATGGATTATCGTTCTTTCATAAATGTGGACTAGGTATGCATGAGTGTTCAGATTCGCACCCTTGTCCGCTACACGATGACTTTATCGTTTTTAGAGAAGGATTATATAAAATATTTTCTACCAAAACAATAAACGACTTAGTTAAAAAAGTAGAAGAAGGTAATGCCTTTGTAAGAAATTTAAGTAATAAAAAATAAATTATAAACAATTAAATAAATTTAAAAATGAAAAAAGTAACCTTAAATGTTTTAACAGTAACCCTAATGTTTGGTTTGGCTACCATAGTAGCTTGTGGCTCTTCAGAAGAAGCTAAAGAAACTGCAAAAGAAGCTGTTAAAGAAGCTACAGAAATTGTAGAAGAAGTTAAAGAAGAAATAACTGAAGCTACAATTTCTGGTGAACAAGTATTTACCTCTAAAGGCTGTGTAGCTTGCCATCAACTAGAAAACAAAACAGTTGGTCCATCTTTAAAAGATATAGCTACTGCTTACGATGGTAATAAAGAAGGATTAATTGCTTTCTTAAAAGAAGAAGGTGAAGCAATAGTTGACCCAGCTCAGGCCGCAGTTATGCAGCCACAACTTGCTGTTACAAAAGCACTGCCAGCCGATGAGTTAGAAGCTATTACTGATTATATGTTAAGTAAAAAATAAAACACTCCATTTTCCTTCCATAAAATTTATGAAGTTTAACAATAAAATTAACTGTATTGATTGTGAAAATTCTAATTGTTTTATAAAGAAACATTGTTTAGAAAATGAAATTCAATCTGAAAAAATACACAATAATAAATTTGTAAATAGATACACAAAAAACCAATTAATTTTTATGGAAGGAAATTTTGTTGACAGCATTAATTTCATTCAATCCGGAAGAGTAAAAGTTTTTAAAAAAGGAGCTTTTGGTAAAGACCAAATTATTCGCTTAATTTCTAACGGAGAAATTCTAGGACATAGAGGCTTGTCTGATGCTGAAAAACTAACTATTTCCGCTACTTCTATCACAGATTCTTTAATTTGCAGCTTTGATAAACCTTTTTTCTTTGATTTACTAAAAACCATTCCTGAACTTACTTTAGATTTGATGCTTTTTTTTGCTAATGAGTTAAATCATGAAGAAACTAAAGTTAGAGATTTATCTATTTTTAATGTTAGAGAAAAAGTTGCTAAAGCCTTATTAATAATTATTAATGCTTATGGATTAAATGAAAAAAATGAAATTAATTATATCAAAGAATTAAGCAGACAAGACATTGCTGAATTAGTTGGATTAAACTCTAATCAGGTTACCAAAGTTTTAGCTGACTTAAAAGATGATAAAATTATTGAAACCATAAATAAAAAAATAAAAATTACCCAACTTAATAAGCTTAAAGAGATAGTTAATATCTAATTCTCTTTTATTAATGATTTATATCATACCAATTTCTTCCAAATAAAGCTATTTCACTTGATTTATATCAAGAATTATAGTATGAGATTGTTTGTATTTTTGAAAATAAAA
>JAVVER010000105.1:0-11881 GCA_032251145.1 Vicingaceae bacterium
TATTGTACTATTGGTGTTTTATTAACAAAGGACTTTAAACAACTTCAATATAAAATATTAGTTTATTATATTGATATCATATTTTTTCAAATATAAAAAAAAACCATTAAATAAGTTGACACTTACTTAATGGTTTTAAATAAACTGTTTACTGTTGTTATTTTTCAGCATCTTTTTCTGAGCTGGTATCCGCTTTTTTAGGCTTCTCTTTAACAACCGTCATTACTAATTCTTTCGTAACACTATCCAATTCTATTTTAATAGTATCTCCTTCTTTAATTTTTGATTGAATAATTTCTTCAGCCAACGGATCTTCCAAGTATTTTTGGATAGCTCTTTTTAAAGGTCTTGCTCCGTAAGCAGCATCATAACCTTTATCGGCAATAAAATCTTTCGCATCATTAGCCAAATCAATTTTATAGCCTAAACCTTCAATACGTTTGTATAAGCTTTCTAATTCAATATCAATAATTTTGAAAATATCATCTTTTGATAACGAGTTGAACATTACCACATCATCAATTCTATTAAGGAATTCAGGAGCAAACGCTTTTTTCAAAGCATTCTGAATAACGCTTGCCGAATGTTCATCAGAACTTTCTTTTTTTGCTGAAGTGGCAAAACCAACTCCCTGACCAAAATCTTTTAACTGACGAGCACCAATATTAGATGTCATAATAATAATGGTATTCTTAAAGTTGATTTTTCTGCCTAAGCTATCGGTTAAAATACCATCATCCAACGCTTGTAACAATAAATTAAATACATCTGGATGAGCTTTTTCAATTTCATCAAGCAATACAATAGAGTAGGGCTTTCTTCTTACTTTTTCAGTAAGTTGACCGCCTTCTTCGTAACCAACATATCCCGGAGGAGCACCAACCAAACGAGAAACAGCAAATTTTTCCATGTATTCACTCATGTCAATTCTAATAAGTGCATCTTCACTATCGAATAAATACTTGGCTAATACTTTTGCCAATTGAGTTTTACCAACTCCTGTAGGTCCTAAGAAGATAAAACTTCCAATAGGTTTGTTTGGGTCTTTAAGTCCGGCTCTGTTTCTCTGAATAGCTTTAACCACTTTTTTAATGGCATCATTTTGTCCGATAACCTTATCGTGAATTTCATCAAACATTTTGAATAAACGATCGCCTTCTGCTTGAGCCACACGTTGAACGGGAACTCCTGACATCATAGAAACCACTTCAGCAACACTATCTTCCGAAACCGTTTCTTTATTGTTTTTAGTTTCTTCTTCCCACGCTGTTTTAGCATCATCCAATTCTTTTAAAAGCGTTCTTTCAGTATCTCTTAGCTGAGCAGCCTCTTCGTATTTTTGACTTTTCACTACATGGCTTTTCTTTGCCTTTATTTCATCAATTTTTTTCTCAATTTCAATGATGTTTTTAGGCACTTTAATATTGGTAATATGCACACGAGAACCAGCTTCATCTAATGCATCAATGGCTTTGTCTGGTAAATGTCTGTCAGTAATGTATCTATCAGTTAAGGTCACACAAGCTTTTAATGCTTCTTCTGTATAAATAACATTATGATGATCTTCATATTTATCTTTAATATTTTCGAGTATCTGCATAGTTTCTTCAACTGTAGCAGGGTCTATCACTACTTTTTGAAATCTTCTTTCTAAAGCACCATCTTTTTCTATATATTGTCTGTACTCATCAAGAGTGGTGGCACCAATACATTGAAGCTCGCCTCTCGCTAATGCAGGTTTAAACATGTTAGAAGCATCTAAAGAACCTGTAGCACCTCCAGCACCAATAATGGTATGGATTTCATCAATAAACAAAATAATGTCGGGAGATTTCTCCAATTCATTCATCACCGCTTTCATACGTTCTTCAAACTGTCCTCTGTATTTTGTTCCTGCCACCAAAGAAGCTAAATCTAAGGTTACAATTCTTTTGTTGAACAATACACGAGAAACTTTCTTCTGAACAATACGCAAGGCTAAACCTTCTGCAATAGCAGATTTACCCACACCTGGTTCTCCAATTAAAATAGGATTGTTCTTTTTTCTTCTACTTAAGATTTGAGAAACACGCTCTATTTCTTTTTCACGACCAACAATAGGGTCTAGTTTACCATCTTCGGCATATTTAGTTAAATCTCTACCAAAATTGTCCAATACAGGCGTTTTAGATTTGCTTTCTGAACCTTTTGAAGGACCACTGCCTCCGCCCATAAAACCTTTTCCGCTGTCATCATCGTCATCAGATGATGCTCCTGGGAATTCTGATTTTGGATTAAAATCTTCTGACGAGTTTAATATCATAATTTCTTCTTTTACTTTATCGTAATTAACATCAAACTGCTGTAATGTTTGTGTAGCAACATTGTCTTGGTCTTTTAAGATAGACAACAATAAATGTTCTGTACCAATTACATTACTTTTAAACAATTTGGCTTCTAAATAAGTTATCTTTAATACCTTTTCTGCTTGTTTTACAAGTGGAATGTTTAATAATTGACTAGGAATTCCTGAACCAGCTTTAGTAGAAAGTTCAATTTGAGCCCTTAAATCTTTCGAATTTATTCCTAAAGACTCAAGAATTTTTACTGCTAATCCATTACCTTCACGTATAATTCCTAACAGGAGATGTTCTACTCCAATATAGTCGTGTCCCAGTCTAAGAGCTTCTTCTTTACTATAAGAAATTACATCTTTAACTTTTGATGAGAAATTTGCATCCATATATATTTATTATAATTAACACCCTAAAATTAGGATTATTTAAACTAAGTCAAAAATAAATTTATGCTAATATTTATTAAAAAAATACAAAGTGTCTTTTTCAACAGAATTTTGTTAGTAAATAAAGCTTGAAAATTGCTCTTTAAAAAAGCCTTATTAGTACTTTCGGGAGTTCAAAAAATCAGTACTAATTAAAATGTAAAATACATGACAGAAGGCGAAAAAATTATTCCGATTAATATAGAGAAAGAAATGAAATCTGCCTACATTGATTATTCAATGTCGGTTATTGTGTCTAGAGCTCTTCCTGATGTGAGAGATGGTTTAAAGCCTGTTCACAGAAGAATTCTATTTGGAATGATGGAATTAGGAGTTAGATCAAACGGTGCACATAAAAAATCAGCCAGAATTGTGGGAGAGGTGCTTGGTAAGTATCACCCACATGGAGATACTGCGGTTTATGACTCTATGGTGCGTATGGCTCAAGAATGGTCGTTACGTTATAAATTAGTTGACGGACAAGGTAACTTTGGTTCTGTTGATGGTGATAGTCCTGCTGCCATGCGTTATACTGAAGCGAGACTACAAAAGATTGCTGAAGAAATGTTGGCAGATATCGACAAAGAAACGGTTGACTTTAGTTTAAACTTTGATGATACACTTCAAGAACCAACCGTATTACCAACAAGAATTCCTGCTTTATTACTAAATGGAGCTTCAGGTATTGCTGTAGGTATGGCAACTAACATGGCTCCTCATAACTTAACTGAAGTTATTGATGGAATTATTGCTTATGTGGATAACAGAGAAATAGATATAGATGGCTTAATGGAACACATAAAAGCTCCTGATTTTCCTACAGGCGGAATTATTTATGGTTACCAAGGCGTAAAAGATGCTTTCCATACAGGTAAAGGACGTATTGTAATGCGTGCAAAAACCGAATTGGAAGAAACAGATTCTGGAAGGTTTAGAATTATTGTTAACGAAATTCCTTACCAAGTTAATAAAGCTGAAATGATTAAGAAAACAGCTGATTTGGTTAACGACAAGAAAATTGATGGTATTTCTGATATCAGAGATGAGTCGGATAGAAACGGAATGAGAATAGTGTATGAACTTAAGAGAGAGGCTATTCCGAATGTTGTGTTAAATAATCTATTTAAGCAAACAGGACTGCAAACATCCTTTAGTGTAAACAACATTGCATTGGTAAAAGGCAGACCAGTTGTATTAAATTTAAAAGATATTATTGTTGAATTTGTTGAGTTCAGACACGAAGTAGTGGTTAGAAGAACGACTTATGAATTAAGAAAAGCAGAAGAAAGAGCACACATTTTAGAAGGGTTAATTATTGCTTCAGATAATATTGATGAAGTTATTAAAATAATTAGAGCATCTTCTAGTCCTGACGAAGCTCGTGATAACTTAATGGAACGATTTAACTTATCAGACATTCAGTCTAGAGCAATCGTTGAAATGAGATTACGTCAGTTAACCGGACTAGAGCAAGATAAATTAAGAGCTGAATACGAAAGCATTATGGCTTTAATTACAGATTTAAAAGACATTTTAGCTAACGAAGAGAGAAGAATGCAAATCATTAAAGATGAATTGTTAGAAGTAAAAGCTAAATATGGTGATGAAAGAAGAAGTGTAATAGAATATGCCGGAGGAGACTTTAGTATTGAAGATATGATTCCTGATGAAACAGTTGTCGTTACTATATCTCACTTAGGATATATCAAAAGAACTTCTTTATCTGAATACAAATTACAAAATAGAGGAGGAGTAGGAGCTAAAGGTTCTGCAACCAGAGATGAAGATTTCTTGGAGAACTTATTTGTAGCTACTACACATAATTATCTATTAGTATTTACCGAAAAAGGTAAATGTTACTGGATGCGTGTATTTGAAATTCCTGAAGGAACAAAACAATCTAAAGGTAGAGCCATTCAAAACTTAATAAACATTGAAACTGACGACAAAGTGTTGGCTTATATTAATGTTAAGGATTTGAAAGATGAAGAATACATTAATAATAACTTCATCATTATGTGTACTGAAAAAGGTATTGTTAAGAAAACTACCTTAGAAGCTTACTCTAGACCAAGAGTGAATGGAATTAACGCTATTACTGTTAGAGATGGAGATAGATTGTTAGAAGCTAAACTTACTTCTGGTGAAGATGAAATTTTATTAGCACTTAAATCAGGAAAAGCAATTCGTTTTAATGAATCTACTACCAGACCAATGGGTAGAAATGCATCAGGAGTTAGAGGTATTAGATTAGCCAACGAAAAAGATGCTGTAATTGGTATGATAGCCATAAATGATAAGAGTAGAAACATCTTAGTTGTTTCTGAAAACGGATATGGAAAACGTTCTGAATTGGAAGACTACAGAGTAACTAACAGAGGGGGTAAAGGTGTTAAAACCATTAATATTACTGATAAAACGGGTGGCTTAATTGCTATGAAAGACGTTTCTGATAATGATGACTTAATGATTATTAATAAATCGGGATTAGTTATTCGTTTAGCGGTTGAATCGTTAAGAGTTATGGGTAGAGCAACTCAAGGTGTGAGGTTAATCAACTTAAAAGGAAGCGATAGTATTGCCGCTGTTGCAAGAGTTGAGAAAACTGAAGATGAAGAAGAAATAATACTTAATGAAATAGAAAATCCAGATACGCCACTGAATGATGAGGAAGGTACAGACAATGGCAAGGATGTTGATACCAATGAAGAAGTATAAATTTTAAGAATATAAATATAACTAAATCGATTAAAACCTTCAAGACCTATTAGTAAATAGGTAAAAGACCTTGAAGGTTTTAATTAAAATAAAATCTAAACAAATGAAAAAAATACTGATAACAGCTGCTGTAATTGTTGGATCAACAGTAGTATTTGCTCAAAAAAACCAAGTGCAAAGTGCTTATAACTATAGTAAAGCTTTTGATAGAAACGGAAAATGTTCTGAGTTACAAAATGGGTTAGAGGCTATTAATTCCGCTATAAATGATGAGACCACCAAAACTTGGGCAAAAACATGGCTGTATAGAGGAAATCTTTATTATAGCGCGTTGTTACCAACAACCGATCAAAACTGTAAAGACCTTTATAAAGAAGCGTTAGATGAAGCTACTGATTCTTACCTAAAAGCATTGGTACTAAACTTTCAAGATCCTGAGTTGAAAAAATTAGATTTAAACAAAGAGGATGGAAGTGATGTAATGAAATTTTTCTCTGCTTTACAAAACAACAACAAGGTTGATGACGATACTTATGCAAGAATTATTTTAGGGACAAGAGTGCCAGGTTTAGCTGGTGAATATGCTAATAAAGGAGTAGAAGCCTTCCAAAATAAGGATTATAAAAAAGCACAAGAAAACTTTGGAAAATCTATGATGTTAAACCAACTTACAGGAAAAATGGATACGGTAATGATGTTTAACACTGCATTAGCTTCTGAATATGCTGAAGATAATGAAGCCGCAAAGCAATTATACAATGCTTTAATTCAGTTGAAATACAATGTTGATGGTAATGGACCAAGTTTGTATCAGTCGCTTTCTAGAATTCACAAAAAAGAAGGAGACAACGAAAAATCGTTAGCAGTTTTACAAGCAGGAAGAAAAGCTTACCCAAACAATCAAGCATTAATATTCGAAGAAATTGATTATTTCTTACAAGCAGACAAGGCTCAAGAAGCACTAACAAGCTTAAATACAGCTATTGAATTAGATGCTACTAATGCTTTTCTTTATTATGTTAGAGGAACTGTTCAGGAAAAATTAGAAAATAAAGACGCTGCTATTTTAGATTATAAAAAATCGTTAGAGATAGATCCTAAACAACATGATGCAGCTTATAACTTAGGTGCTTATTACTTTAACAAAGGTGTGGATAAAATTAATGAAGCAAACGATTTACCGTTAAGTCAATCTAAAAAGTTTGAAACAATGAAAGCTGAAGCTAAAAAAGATTTTGAAAGTGCTATTCCTTATGTAGAAATGGCAAACAAAGCAAAACCAGAAGATGGCGATACAGCTACTATGTTAATTAAACTTTACACTCAAGTAGGCGAGTACGATAAAGCAAAAGAATTAAAAGCGAAATACCAATAAGCTTTATTCAATTAAGTAATGCTAAAAAGAGGTTGTTTTAATAAGCAACCTCTTTTTTTATCAACCTATCCAGTGATGTCATATCGATCGAAATTTTACAAGTTGAGGAACGAAGCTTAGTAAAATGACCCCGATAACTATCGGGAGAGATATTTTGTCGGTTAGGAAATGTAAAGCCTAATTGAATGAGCTTTATATTAAGATAAACACACATTTATGTTAAAATTATTTAATGCTTTAAAAATCTGATAAAAATCATTTCTAATTATGCAATAATTAATGTACTTTTGGTTATATAATAAACAACGAACACATCTTAATTATAAAAACACATGAAACGAGCCAAGTTAAAACTTACAACATACACGAGTATGATTGTTGTGGTGAGCTACATGTGACATATAAAAAACTATAAAAAAAACACATGAAAACAGTTCTTCTTCCAACAGATTTTTCTGCTAATTCTAAGAATGCAGTTAATTGGGCACTAAATTTTTATCAAAATGAGCAAGTAAAGTTTGTTTTGATTCACTCTTATTTTTCGCCTCAATCAGGTTCTAGTGCAGTAGTTTCTATTAATGAAATTCTAAGAAAACAAGCAATAGAAGACTTAGACAAATATAAAAATGAGTTGCAAAATGCTTTTCCAAATAACAAAAATGAAATTGTTTTTAAAGAAGTCTATGGAGATGTACTCTATGCTATAAAATCCATTTCTGAAGAAACAGAAAATACTGAAGTTGTTGTTGGGGCAAAAGGAATGAGTGCTATGGAAGAAATTTTTATAGGAAGCAATACATCTGCAATTGTAAAAGAAGCTGACGCTCCTGTTTTTGTTATTCCTGAAAATGTGATTTATAATGAGGTTAAAAAAATTGCCTTGGCAATAGATTTTCAAGACAACCTTAATGCTAACACTTTACATCCATTAAAAGATATCTTAGTAAATAAAAAAGCTGAATTACGTGTTTTTTATGTTGAGGATGAAGATGGTGATATAGAAGAAGAACAACAAAATAGAGTAGTGGCTGATTTAGAATCAAAACTCAACCAAAAAATTGATGTTCTTAAAATAAATGAAGATGATTCTTTGAGTGCGGTACAGAAATTTATTCACTCGCATAATATTGATTGTTTAGTAACGATAAATCGTAAAAAATCTTTCTTCGAGAGTTTATTTCACAAAAGTTTTAGCAAACAAGTAGCACTTCATACAGATACACCATTATTAGTGTTACACGATTAATAACTTTACTCTTAAATTAAAATTATATGATGACCATACTTTTACCTACAGACTTCTCTAATAATGCTAAAAATGCCATTATATATGCATTAGAGCTTTTTAAAAATCAGGAAGTTAATTTCATATTAATGAATGCCTTTCACCCAACACACGATGATTTAGCCAACAGTATTACTGGTGGTTCATTAAATGATTTGTTAAGTAAAGCATCAGAAAAGCAACTTCAGGAATTAATTGCTGAAATTAAAGCTAAACATCTTTACAATAAGAATCACTCATTTAGTTTTAAATCTACCTATGGTAGTTTAGTGGAAATTATAGAAAATTTTGTAGATAAACACCCTATAGACTTAATTGTAATGGGGGCAAAAGGCATGAGTGCCGTAGAAAAAATTGTTTTTGGAAGTAATACTTACGCAGTCATTAAAGAAGTGGATTGTCCTGCCTTGGTTATTCCTGATAAAGTTACTTTTAACTCCTTATCAAACCTAAGTATTGCTACAGACTTTAATGAAATAAAAAACAAAAAGATATTTGCTACACTTCAATCTTTAATAACTGATTATAACCCTGAAGTTACCATGTTTAGTGTAACAGAAGAAATGAAAGCAGTTGGTACTGCTGAAAAACAAGTGGCTCAAACTATTGCTAATATTCTTAATGTAGCTGCTATCGAAACTACTTACTTTAAACATGAAGATGTTATTTATGGAACTAAAGAGTATATTCAACAGCATAATACATCTATAATGGTGTTGGTAAATAAAAAAAGAAACTTCTTTGAAGATCTATTTCACATTAGTTTTACTAAACAAATTTCTTTTCATGCCGAAATTCCATTGTTAATCTTACACGATTAATTTTAAGCCAATTGTTGGCTACAAAACATGGATTCTTTAACACAAATTGTACTCGGAGCAGCTGTAGGAGAGACTGCTATCGGTAAAAAAGTGGGGAACTGGGCTATCCTTTGGGGGGCTGTTGCCGGAACTATTCCCGATTTAGATGTTTTAGCCTTTCATTTTACTGACAACATTACTGCTCTCGAAATCCACAGAGGTTTTACCCATTCTCTATTTTTTAGTGTGCTTTTTGCCCCAATTTTTGGGTTTATCATCAGTAAAATCCATAATAAGTTAGCTGCCACCTGGAAAGATTGGACCTTGCTGATGTTTTTAGGTTTTTTCACCCATGGTTTGCTAGATGCACATACTACTTGGGGAACACAACTCTTTTGGCCCTTAAATTACCGATTGGCTTATAAAAATATTTTTGTTATTGATCCGCTATACACCATACCGTTTTTGTTTTTCGTGATTTTAGCCATGTGTTATAAAAAAGATAGCGCTAAACGTATAAAATACAACAATTTAGGTTTAGTTATTAGTAGTTGTTACATGGTGTTAACCTTAGGGTTTAAATGGATAGGGCATCATCAATTTACTACTGCATTAGCCAAACAGGAAATAGACTACCAAGCAATATCCACCCGACCAACTCCTTTAAACGCCATACTTTGGGGAGCAAATATTCAGCTTAAAGATGCTTATATTATTGGTTATTACTCCATGTTTGATAAAAGCGAAATTCAGTTTAGCGAGAAAATCCCTAAAAATGAACACCTGTTAAAAGAGCTGCTTCACGAAAAGAAAGTGCAGCAATTAATTAAAATTACCGAAGGTTGGTATGCTGTTGAGCAAAGTGGCGACACGCTTATTTTTAAAGATTTACGTTTTGGTCAGAATGATATTAATAACATAAAAAGCAATTTTGTTTTTAGTTTTGAATTATTTTATGATGAGAATGGTGAATTTCAAGCCATAGAGCAAACCAAAGATTTTAGAGATGGAAAAAAATTACTAAAAGCCTTACTTAACAGAATTAATGGTATTTGATTGGTTGTTCTGAAGGATTTTACACCGTTTTTTCGATTGCCCTCGCTCGGATAGTTGGTATTCGATTAGATATGAGATAGATATTGTTTTACCCTATACACCGTTGACACAAATTAAAGTTTAATTTCACTAATTATAACCAATTCAAAACATAGTAGATGTTTTTTGTGTTCATTCTTTCTCTTTCAATTAATAAATTGGTGCAATCCGTGATAATTTGTGTTGGAAATGCTGATTATACTTTTTATACTTAACCTCATAAACTTATAAACTCTTAACCTAGCTTATCCAAATCCCTACGGACTTTCTTAGTGGGACGACCTTTAATCCCCAATAT
The DNA here is from genome assembly GCA_032251145.1 of Vicingaceae bacterium. Taxonomy (GTDB): domain Bacteria; phylum Bacteroidota; class Bacteroidia; order Flavobacteriales_E; family Vicingaceae; genus BRH-c54. Next base: position 10,333 of record JAVVER010000105.1, read on the forward strand.
TTTGTTTTGATGTTGTTGCTGCTGAATTTCCTCTAATAGTTGTAAATCTGCTGCGGTGGTGGTTTCCAATAAATATTGATTCACTAATTTAGCTCCAATACGCGATTTAGGAATATCCAATACCTTAAAACTTCTCCAAATAGGAATTACTTTAATACTTATTTCATCACCAATAGCAATAGGCTTACTTGGTTTTACAAACTCACCGTTAAGTTTCACTTTTTCAGCATCACAAGCCTTTGTAGCTAATGTTCTGGTTTTAAACAAGCGTACCACCCAAGTATATTTATCAATCCTCATGGTTGTTGCCAGTTAAACTCGTTAAACATTTTTAGCCAATCTTCAGGGAAATCAGCGGTAAAAATCATTTTTTGGCGGGAGAGGGGGTGTATAAATTCAATACTGTGAGCATGTAAAAACAAATAATGGCAATTAAATTCCGTTTCATACATACGGTTATGAAAACGATCGCCATATTTATAATCGCCAACTATGGGATGATTGATTTTATTCAAATGCTTACGCAATTGGTGCATTCGTCCGGTTTTAGGCGTTAATTCCATTAAACTATAACGTGATTTAGCATAAGGATGAACAGGAATGTCCAGATCAATAGAATATATCGTTTTATAACAGGTTAAGGCTGTTTTATAAACTCCAGTATCATCATTTTTTACAGGAGAATCAATTTTCCCGGTAGCTGGAGAAAAACCTCTGACAATAGCGTAGTAAGTTTTTTGAATAGCGTTGTTGGTAAATAAAGCTTGAAATTGAGCTACAAAGGATTTATCTTTTAACAACAGCAAAATTCCTGAAGTTTTTCTATCCAAACGATGAACAGGAAAAAGTGGAAAGCCTAATTGTTGCTGTAAGGTTTCCAATAAAGTAATTTCGGTAATGTTTCTGGCGTAGTGCGATTGATGAATAAGAAAATTATTGGGTTTATTTACAACCACCAATAAATTATCTTCATATATAATTTCTATAGTAGATATAGTGGGTTGGATGGAAGTGTTCATATCTCTTGCAAGATACAGTAATATATTGATAAAATTAGGCTTAACAGGCATTTTTTAGGCTAAAATCCTTAAATATCACCAATATTTTTAAGTATCGATATGCAAATCACTTACAGGTTTTAAACTGTTAACTTTTATGGTTTTTAAGTTTGTGATTTTTATTAGCTATAATTAAATTGTAGCGTTCTTTGCCAACATAATTATGTAAAAAATAATTTTATTCAAACTTCCATTGGCAATAAAATAGCATCTTTTATCAGTTCTAAATGGTTTAGAAATTTCATTTCCAGTTTTTTTCTTTCTAGCGTTTGTGAATAAACAACAAGATTTTTTGATTTGTCACCATTATTGATAATTATATTCGTTTGCACTTACATCGGTAGTATCTTTTTTGGTAGTCGTATGGACACCCAATGTTTTGTAAGGTGTTAGCCCTATATTTATTATAAATTGCTTCTAAATAGAGTTTTTATTGTAGAAGTTGTTTAAAGTCCCCTCTATAAATTAAAAAATGTTTCTTTTTTTGCACT
>JAVVER010000106.1:0-11788 GCA_032251145.1 Vicingaceae bacterium
AACAATTTAAAAGTTCTTATCACTTAATAATTAATAATGCACAACGGGTTTTAATCTAAAAAATAATCATCATCAAGATGTTCGATTTGTTGTCGATGAACTTCAATAAAATTTTCTTTACTATCAAATAAATCTATGATGTAAGTACGTTCTATTTTTGATGGTTGATTTGATAAATAAGAATGATATGAAGTGTGTTTCCAATCTGTGAAGTCATTACAAAATTTATGATGAATAGGATTTCTATGAATATAACAGACTAATGTTTTTAAGTAATCTTCAGAAGTAATTTCTTTTCTTTTGAAATTAGGAATAAATAAACTTCCCTTCCTATTATACATTTTATTAAATGCTTGAGCATAGCTACTATATAAGTTAGAGAATTGTTTGCTTACTAACTTTTGGAAAGTTTCAAACTTTCCAAAAGGTTTAATATCCTCAAAACCAAATTTTATTTTAACCTCTTCTACACTTCTTATTCTAATCAAAAAATGAATATGATTAGGCATTAAACAATAAGCATAAGTAGCTGCTATTGGCGAAATGTATTTATCCCATTGTTGTATAAAATAACGATAATTTTCTTCTTCTTTAAAAAGATTTTCATTTCCATTAGCATGATTATAAATATGATAAAATCTCTCGGTTTCCAATTTTAATATTTATTTTATTATTTCATTCTAGTTAATTCCTTTAATCCTCCTTCTGCAAAGCTGCCAATACCATTTTAATATCACTATAAGAAATACTATTGTCTAATTGAGATTTGAGTTCATTTAGCCCGGAAATATCTTTATTTTTATTATATACTTTTGTAATAGCATCAATAGTTTTTTTAGGAAGTAAGGTGGCAATGTCAATTTCTCCCAATCCAACATAATGGGCTAAATGTCCAATAATGGTGCTTTCTACAAAACCTCTTTCTTTGGCAATTTCTTTTACATTTTTACCTGCTTTGTATAAATCAAAACTCACTTTTTTGGTGTCAACTTTTGGAGCTTTCTTTTCTACTTTTTTCAGTTTTTCGGTGCGGGTTTCAACTTCTTCCTTAGAGCTTAGTTTACTTTTATCAAACTCCTGGTTGTTAAGTGCTGATTCTACCAATGTTTTCGCTTTTGTAAGCTGCTGAATTTGTTTGAAAAAATAGCTTTCCAATTCTTTAAGCTCGGTAATATATTTTTTTACTTTGGTTTTGGTTTTTAAGTGTTCAATATGCTCAAAAATAGCTTCAGATTGGGTTTTTAATAATGGAGTAAAATAATTGTTGGCAGCAATTATTCTTTCAAACAAATATTGTTGGTCGTTGCTTTCGGAAATTATTTTTTTAAGCTGTCTTTTAAAACTTTCTGCTGGAGAAACTAATTCCTCTACCTTGCTTTGAAGTGTTTTTGCCCACTCCAAATAAGCTTGTTTTGCTGAAAGATTTTCTGCTTTGGTATAGCTTTCAGCATGAGTTTTTACCTGATAAAGCAAATCTGATAAGTCGTAGCTATTAACTAAATAGTTTAAGAAAAAATATTTTTCTTCAGTTTTTAAAATGTTTTCTATGGCTTCAATATTTGGTTTAGATTGACAAAATTGTGCAATATGTTGATCAATAGATAAACTATCGGTGTTGAGGTTACTCGTCATTACCAAGCCATCTAAACTTCTCAACCTCGAAAGAGCAACATACACCTGTCCTTGAGCAAATGCATTTTCAATGTCAATAATGGCTTTATCAAAAGTTAATCCCTGACTTTTATGAACGGTTATCGCCCAAGCAAGTTTTAAGGGATATTGAATAAACTTTCCTACTATATTATCTTCAATTTCATTAGTTGCCGAATTGAGCTGATATTTTACATTTTCCCAAGTATATTTTTCGACTGAAATTAAATCTCCATCACTTGTTTTTACTTCAATATTATCATCACTTAAATCTGTTATCACACCAATTTTACCATTAAAAAATTGTTGTTTTCCGCTTGGGTCGTTTTTAATAAACATTACTTGAGCGCCTTTCTTTAGTTCCAAACTTTCATCGAGAGGGTAGTTGTATGGACTAAAATCACCTTCTACATCTGCTTGAAAATAATAAGATGTTGACTTTAATTTATCTAACTCTTCTCTGTTATAGCTGTCGGCTTGTTTGTTATGAGTGGTTAGTCGTATAAACCCTTCATCAGGGTTTGGTTTAAAATTGGGTTGAAAATGTGCTTTTAGTGTTGTAATATCTTCTGGAGAAACCTTGTTATCTCTTAAATTATTAAGCAATCCAATAAATTTAGTATCTGCTTGTCGATAAATTTTTTCTAACTCAATTTGGATGGGAGGAGAGTTGTTAAATGCCTGAGCATTAAAAAAATAAATTGACGAATAGTAGTTCTTTAAAACGTTCCATTCAAAATCTTTTACCACAGGTGGAAGTTGTAACAAATCGCCAATAAGCAACAGTTGAACTCCACCAAAAGGAATGTTTCTTCTTCTTTTTACATTTCTGAGCATGGTATCAATAGCATCCAGTAAATCTGCTCTAAGCATACTTACTTCGTCAATTATTAGCAACTCCAGTTCTCTTAAAAGTTTTATTTTATTTCTATTGAGTTTGGCATTTCTTAATAAAGTAGCAGGTGTGTTTATTTGTTGGTTTTCATTAAAATAATTGGCACTATTATCTTCGGGAATAAAATAACCAAAGGGCAATTGAAACAAAGAGTGGAGTGTTACACCTCCTGCATTTATAGCTGCAATTCCGGTGGGAGCAGCAACAATTACTTTTTTGTGGGTATGTTGTACAACGTGTTTTAAGAAGGTAGTTTTTCCTGTTCCTGCTTTTCCCGTAAGGAAAATATGACGATTGGTATGGTTAATAAATTTTGATGCAAATGCGGTTAAGCTTGTTTGGTTGTAAGTCATTATTTAAAAGGCATTTATTCGTTTCCGTAGGTGGCTAAAATCATAGTGACATCAAAACCCAACCAAGGAGCAGATAGGTTGGCTCGTTTTCTACTCAACCGTTTTTGATATACCATGCCAATTTTTGTTGCAAATTTTTCAATAAATAGGTTTTGAGTAATAAAGTTTACATCATCAATTTGAGTTACTGTTGCAACCGAATCTAAGGAATGTCCTCCAATATTTTCAGCTTGATGAACAGCTGTGTATTCGTACATCATTTGTCCTTCATTATTAAAATTATTGCCATCCCATGTTTTGTTGGCACGAACAGGGAAAATCAATTTTACATAACGGATGTTTTCTTCTACTTTTTGATAGTTGGTGGTTGAAATTTTACTGTTCCAAACATCAACTAATTCCCAATGAATACTGTCGTTGTGTTTTTTGTAACGCTCTATTCTAAAAGCAGGGTCTCCTTGTAAATCGGTAATTTGAGATTCTAATTTTTCTTTAATTTGATATTGAAAAGTATCAACATTATTAGATAGGTCATTAAAATATATTGAATCTACATTATAAATAACATAATTGCCAACCGAAAGTCCTGCGTAATTGTAGTTTAAATTAGGACGCACCACATTATCCTTATCGGATTTGCAGCCAATAAGCATTGCAAAACAAAAGACCAGACAATATGTAAGTAAGCGTAACATTTTCTTATTTGTGTATTGAACATCAAAAACTTCTCAGCTAAGTTACAAATTTTTCACTTATTTCTTTTTAGCGATTTCGTAAATATCCAATCTTCTATCTTTTAAATTTCTTACACTTCCGAAATTATGTAGCTCAGTAAGTAAGTCCATATCTACATCGGCAATTAAAATCATTTCTGTATTTGGTGTTGCTTCGGCTTTTATTCCGTTTGATGGAAATTGAAAATCGCAAGGTGTAAAAACGCCCGATTGAGCAAATTGAATATCCATATTATGTACATTAGGTAAATTACCAACACTACCGCCAATGGCAACATAACATTCGTTTTCTATGGCTCTAGATTGTGCACAAAGTTTTATTCTGGAAAACCCATTTTGAGTATCGGTTAGGAAAGGAACGAATAAAATTCCAATGCCATCATCAGCTAGCATTCTTGGTAGTTCAGGGAATTCAACATCATAACAAATTAAAATACCAATTTTACCACAGTCGGTATCAAAAGACTTTAGTTGACTTCCGCCTTGCATTGCCCAAACTTTTTTCTCATCTGGTGTAGGATGTAGTTTTTCGTATTCTTCAATTTCTCCGTTTCTTTTTAGTAGATATCCTACGTTGTAAAGCTGATTGTCAACCAATTTTGGCATACTTCCACCAATGATGTTGATGTTGTAAGAAATGGCTAGCTTAGAAAAACGTTCAACAATTTCGGGGGTGTATTCAGCTAATTTTCTGATAGCATCAGATTCACTAAGGTGATTGTATTTTGCCATTAAAGGGGCATTAAAAAACTCCGGAAAAAGAGCAAAATCACATCGGTAGCCACTTAGTGTATCAATAAAATATTCTGCCTGACGCATTAAATTATCTAAGTCTTCGTAAGGACGCATTTGCCATTGTACAATTCCTAATCGAACAATTTTTTTAATGGTTTTGGCTTTTTTGTTAGGTTTTTCATAATAAATATTGTCCCAACGCAATAAAACAGCATATTCGCTAGAGGCTTCATCGCCTTCCAAATATCCTTTAATTATTCTTACAGGATGGAAATCATTAGAAATTTGATAATTTAAAACTGGGTCGTGAATTTCGTGTGTTCTTACTTTTTGAATATATTCTTTAGGAGTCATTTCATTGGCGTGCAAATGGTAGTTTGGAATTCTTCCACCCATAAAAATAGCTCTTAGATTAAGATTTTCGCAAAGTTCTTTGCGGTATTCGTAAAGCCTTCTACCTAAGCGTAATCCACGGTATTCAGGTTTAATAAAAATATCAATCCCGTACAACACATCACCATCTTCAGTGTGGGTGTTAAAAGTATAATTTCCAGTAATCTCTTTGTAGGTATGTTGGTCGTCAAATTTTGGAGAGTCAACAATAATGGATAAAGCACAACCAGCAATTTTGCCATTTACCTTAATAACTACTTGTCCTTTAGGAAATTTATTTAATAAATTATTTATTTGTCTTTCTCTCCAGTAAGAATCGGGCATGTTTTTATAAGAAGCAATCATCGCTTCTTTTAACTCTTCATAATCGGAAAGAGAAAGAAACTCTAATGTGATTTTTTGTTGTTGTTCGCTCATAATTAAAATAAGTTCTATTTTTGTTTTAGAATCTAAGCAAAATTACTTCTTTTAATCATTAAGAATTACCTAAAGGAAATGGAATATCAAGACATACAAATATGGGAAGTTTTAGCTGGGCTGGGGCTATTTCTTTTTGGTATGTTTATGATGGAAGAGTCATTGAAAAACCTTGCTGGAAGAACGTTTAAAAAATTTCTGAGAAAGCATACTAACAATTCTGTTAAAGCGGTTTTATCTGGCACTTTAATTACAGGGATATTACAAAGCAGCTCTATGGTGGCATTGTTGGTAATGTCTTTTGCCGGAGCAGGAATAATAGGGTTAAAAAACGGTATAGGTATTATTTTAGGAGCCAATTTGGGGACAACTATGACTGGGTGGTTTGTTTCTTGGTTAGGATTCAAATTAGATTTAGGGACTGTTATTCTCCCGTTTATAGCCATTGGTGGATTAGGAATAATTTTTTTAAAATCAGAAAAATTATCTCATCTAAGCAAGTTATTGATGGGCTTTAGTTTTATTTTTTTAGGACTAAACTACATGAAAAATGGTTTTGCTGAATTTGCCGAACACATAGATTTTTCTTTTATAACAGATAAACACCCTTTGTTGTTTGTTGCTTTTGGGGTGTTGCTTTCAGCAAGTATTCAATCTAGTTCTGCAGCTATGATGATTTTCTTGTCATCATTGGCGGCAGGAGTAATTACGTTAAACCAGGGTTTTTATTTGGTAATAGGTAGCGATTTAGGAACAACCATTACTGCTATTTTAGGAAGTATAAATGGCAATTCTATAAAGAAAAAAGTAGGCTGGTCGCAAGTCTTTTTTAATGTGTTTAATGTTATTTTAGCATTATCTTTTTTTAAAGGGTATAGTTATGTGATAAGTGATTGGTTGAGGATAAAAGACGATTTATTTGCCTTGGTTATTTTTCATAGTTTGATGAATTTGGTAGGGATAATTTTATTGTTGCCTTTTTTAAATCAGTTTGCCAAATTATTAGATAAAATTATTAGTCCGGTAGAAAAGAAATTAGCTAAAAAATTGGAGCTGGCAAACTCTAAAGAAACCCATGCCGGTATTGCTGCTTTAGAACAAGAGTGTGTGGTTTTTATTCAAAAAGCGATAGCTTTAAACCAGCAGTTTTTACAATTAATTAAACAAAACAAATCGGTTGATGAGGTATATTTTAATTTGAAGCAATATGAAGTTGAAATTGTAAGGTTTTATGTAGAGTTGCAGCAAAATGAGCTTTCTGAAGATGAAGCTAACCGTATAAATCAGTTGGTAGCAAGTTTTAGAAATGCAACCCTGTCTTCAAAAGATTTAAAAGATATTAAACACAATTTAGATGAGTTGAATAAAGCAGCTATAGATCAATTTTATAGTTTGTATAAAAAAATAAAGAAAAATCAGAAACAATTTTATGATGAATTATTAGCTTTAACAGAATATTTTAGCGTTTCTTCTAATACCGATATTGAGCAGCTCAATCAGGTTCAGTCGGGTTATTATCAGGATGAGGTGGCTACCATTTATGAGCTTATTAAAGAAAGTAAGGAATCGGAAACAGATATTCCTTCTTTGTTAAATATGGTTAGAGAGATAAATAACTCTAATGAATCGATGTTGAGAGCAATGAATAATTTAATTGCGAAGTAAAAAGCCCCTCCCAACCTCCCCAAAGGGGAGGAGAATCCAACGCAAAAAGCCCAAACTGAACTGTCATTTTGAACAATGTTTTTTATTATGAAGTATGAGAAAGAGAAAAATGAAGTGATAAATCTGTATTAGCTTAAAGAATCTTTTATGTTTACTTGGTATAACGAGGAGTTTTTGGTGAATCTGCCACAAGCTCGTTCAGTTGGTTCATTTCTTCAGCAGTAAGTTTTCTCCATTTTCCAACTGGCATATCTAAGTGGATATTCATAATTCTTATACGTCTTAGCTTTCTTACTTCATAACCTAAATATTCACACATTCTTCTTATTTGTCGGTTTAACCCTTGAGTAAGAATGATGTTGAAACTAAACTTGTCAATAGCCTCTACCTTACATTTTTTAGTAATTGTATCTAAAATAGGCACACCATCGCCCATTTTTTGAATAAAATCAGCAGTTACTGGTCTGTTTACAGTAACGATATACTCTTTTTCGTGGTTATTTCCTGAACGTAAAATTTTATTTACAATATCACCATCGCTAGTAAGTAAAATCAATCCTTCACTAGGTTTATCTAACCTACCAATAGGGAAAATTCTTTTTGGATAATTGATGTAGTCTATTATATTATCTTTTTCAACGCGAGTATCTGTGGTGCAAACAATACCAATAGGTTTGTTAAAAGCAATGTAGTCAAAGCTTTCGTTGGTGTTTTTTATAGGTTTTCCATCAACCATTACCACATCATCGGGAGTAACTTTAGTTCCCATTTCAGGAACTTTTCCGTTAATGGTTACTCTTCTTTGCTCAATAAGTTTATCGGCAGCCCTTCTAGAGCAGAAACCCATTTCGCTGAGGTATTTGTTTATTCTAATTTCGTTTTCCATAATTGAGTTAGCAAAATTAAGGATAAGGATTGGTATAAAATTAACGAAAGTGAGTTTTGGATAACGTACTTGTTTAAAATAATTTTTACTAGTATTATTGTGCAGTAAAGAAAAACTATTAATATTTTTTAGTAAAAAACTTGGTGGAATAAAAAGTATTTACTATTTTTGCTGCTCAGTAAAACAAAACTGATGTCAAAAACGCTTTTAAATAACATATCCAAAATTGATTCAGGCAAGTCTTTTCGGCAACGAATTGACGATATTCCTAATGGTGGTTGTGATGTAATTCAAATGAAAGATATCTTTCATGAAGATTTAACCATCTCAGCTACTCCTCAAACTATTTTATTAGACGATGTAAGCCAACATCAGTTGCTTCAAAAAGGCGATATTTTATTTATGGCTAAAGGTAATAATAATTTTGCTGTGATTTATAATTCAGACAAACCTGCTGTAGCAGTTTCCTTGTTTTTCATCATCAGACCTAATCGTAATAAAGTCATTCCTGAGTATTTAGCTTGGTTTTTAAATGCTCCAACTGCTCAAGCTTATTTTCACGAAAATAGATTAGGTGCTTCTGTTGGCAATATTCGTAAAGAAGCGCTAGAAACTTTAGAAGTTGAACTGCCTAGTATGGATAGACAACAGCAAATTGCAAAACTGAATCAACTTTTTTATAAAGAAAAACAGATTACACAAAACTATTTACACAAAAAAGAACTTTTGTTAAATGGTATAATGAACAACTTAATTTTAGAAAAATGAAATTAGAAGTAAGTTACAAGCAAATTAACAGTGAGTTTAGTCAACAATATGCGGATAATTATAATGATGGATTTGAATCACCTAAAAACCCTAAATACCACCACGAGGCAAAGTATGGTATTGACGATGTAAAAACTATATCTCAAATTAAAGATGCTAAACTTGAAATATCAGGAATAGATTCAAGTAATGTAGTTCAAACTATTTTAATAGACAATGTTTTTCATTTAAAATGTGAATTAACAAACGGTGATTTTGAAGATTTCTTAGTTTCTAACGAATTGATAGAAAAAATTCACTTTACACAATCTAAAAACATTGCGAGGTTCTATTTTTATTTAAAAGACAAAGAAGATTTTATCCTTATAAATAAAACAACCTATATAAAACCAGAAAATTATCCATTTGAAAAAATAAATAAAGAATGGATAAAATTATCTTTACCAAATAAGGTAAAGAGCAAAGATTTATTTAGTAAAAGACAAATCATCGTGCAAAACTTAAACCATGACAACTAAAACAAAACCAACAACAGATGAAATTAATGCTGCCTTATGGGCTGCTTGTGATAGCTTTAGAGGCTCTATTGATTCTCAGGGCTACAAAGATTACATTTTGGCATTCTTGTTCTTTAAATACTTAAGTGATAAGTATAGAGACAAGTACAATGAATTTAAGACTCAATATGGCGATGATGAAGCTCTGATTCAGCGTAAACTGAGTCGAGAACCTTTTATTTTACAAGAAGATTGCACGTTTGAACACGTAGTAGAAAACAAAAACAACCCTCAATTAGGACAATTCCTCAACAAAATATTTGAGAAAATTGAGGACGATAATAAAAAGAAATTAGCAGGTGTTTTTGGTGATTTAGATTTTAATTCAAGCTCAAAATTGGGCGACACAAAAGACCGTAACCGTAGGCTGAAAAACCTTATTGAAGATTTTGATAAACCTAAATTAGATTTTAGACCATCTGTAATTGGTACGGAAGATATTATTGGAAATGCCTACATGTACCTTATTGAACGTTTTGCGGAAGGTGCCGGCAAAAAAGGCGGGGAATTTTTTACTCCACACGAAATTTCTGAACTGCTAGCCAAACTAATGCAACCAGAAACAGGAGCAAGAATTTACGATCCTGCTTGTGGCTCGGGTTCTTTACTAATAACCGTTGCCGAAGAAGTGCCTTATAAAAAAGGAACAGCCATAAGAGATTGTTCACTTTACGGACAAGAAAGTAATGGCGGTACTTGGTCGTTAGCAAAAATGAACATGTTTTTGCACGAAATGGATGCCGCTCAAATTGAATGGGGCGATACTATTAATAACCCAAAACTGATTGAGGGCGACCATTTAATGAAGTTTGACATTGTGGTAGCCAACCCACCATTCTCGTTAGATAAATGGGGACACGAAACCGCAGCGGATGATGTATATAGAAGATTTACCAGAGGTGTGCCACCAAAAACCAAAGGCGATTATGCTTTTATTCTGCACATGATAGAATCTGCCGTAGAAGGCAGCGGAAAAGTAGGTGTAATTGTGCCGCATGGCGTATTGTTTAGAGGTAGTTCAGAAAAAACCATTCGTGAAGCATTAATACGTGAAAATCTGTTGGAAGCAGTAATTGGCTTGCCATCTAATTTGTTTTTTGGCACAGGTATTCCTGCTGCTATTTTAATTTTTAATAAAGGTAAAAAGCATAAAGATGTATTGTTTATAGATGCTAGTAAAGACTACGAACCGGGCAAAAAACAAAACAAATTGCGAACTCCACACCTAGAGAAAGTAATGACTGCTTTTAATACTTTTAAAAGCATTGAAAAATATGCCCACCGTGCTACTTTTGAAGAAATTGAAGGCAATGATTTTAACTTAAACATACCACGCTATGTAGATACTTTTGAAGCCGAAGAAGTGGTGGATTTAAAGCAAGTGCAAGCAGAAATTGAAACATTGGAAACCAATTTAACCAAGGTGAAAACTGAGATTAAAAATTATTTACACGAATTAGGGCTTTAATAACTATTAAACAATGAACATACAATACTGCTCCGATTTACATATAGAATTTCCAAAAAACAAAGCGTTTTTAAAAGAAACTCCTATACAAGCTATTGGCGATATTTTAATTATTGCGGGCGATTTAGTGCCTTTTACTATAATGGATAAACACAGCTATTTTTTTAAATTTTGTGCCGATAATTTTGAACAAACCTATTGGATACCGGGCAACCACGAATACTATGGTTTTGATGTTACCCAAAAATGCGGCACTTTTCATGAAAAAATAAAATCCAATGTACATTTATTAAATAATACCACTATTGAAATTAATAATATAGCACTTATTTTTACCACACTTTGGTCTAAAATTAACCCTGCTCACCAATGGGAAATAGAAAGAGGAATGAACGATTTTCATGTAATTAAATACGGAAAATACCGCTTTAGCTTAGATAGGTTTAACGAATTACACCAAGAAAATTTACAGTTTTTAACAGCCGCTTTAAACGAAAACCAACATATAAAAAGAGTAGTAACAACGCACCATGTGCCTACGTTGCAACACTACCCTAAACAATACATAGGCAGTTTGTTAAACGATGCCTTTGCGGTAGAATTAGATGATTTTATAAAACAACACCAACCCGATTATTGGATTTACGGACACCACCACCAAAATACACCCGAATTTAAAATAGGCAAAACAACCTTATTAACCAACCAATTGGGATATGTGGAAATGAGCGAACACTTAAACTTTGAAACGAACAAAACAATTAATATGAATTATTTACAAGAATTAGGGTTGAATTAAGATGAAGTATCCAAAAGACTGGAAACAGACTAAATTAAAAAACTGTTCATTAATCTCAGGTGAATACGGAATCAATGCAGCTGGAGTTCCGTTTAGCGAGAATTTGCCAAAATATCTACGTATTACGGATATTGACGATTCTAGTAATGTTTTGAGGTTGAATAATATGGTTTCTGTAAATAACACAGAGAGCCACAAATATCTTTTGGAAGACAAGGATATTGTATTCGCTAGAACAGGGGCATCTGTCGGGAAAACATATCTTCACAACCAAGAAAAGTATGGGGAATTAGTATTTGCTGGATTTCTCATAAGATTCCGTCTAGATTCTAAAATTCTATTACCTGAATTTTTATATCAATTTTGTGAAACGAATGATTACTGGAATTGGGTTAAGATGACTTCTCAACGAAGTGGACAACCTGGAATAAATAGTCAAGAATTTGGACAATTAACTTTGCCCCTCCC
>JAVVER010000107.1:0-11587 GCA_032251145.1 Vicingaceae bacterium
TTTTTTGTCCATTTTTTACACTTTTTAGTGTAAACCTATTTCAGGACAAGACAGTTGGCTTTTTACACTGACGCACAACTTATATATAAGTCTGACTCAGCCAGACCTATACAACCATATTTGGGCAGATAGGTCTGGTAAAATCAAAAAATCTGTCAGACTTATTTTTTTTCAAATGTATAAAAAATAGTTTATTAGGCAAGAAAAGTTAGCTGTTAAATGTTATTGGTTAATTGTGGTTATGTCCAAGCTCCAACAGAGTGTATAGTTTGTAAAGCGTATGGGTAAAGCTTATCATTACAAAGTGCTATGTATGATGGAAAAAGTCCCACCTTTTGAGATTTAGATGCAAAAACACACCTCTGATGTTGTAATCTCGCTGCTATCGCAACTTCGAACAACATCTGCTCCTCTCAAGAGGAGAATGGTCAAATCAACTAGATTCCCGATAATTTTTCCTCTGCTAATATCTACGATTAACAAATAACAATTAACAATTAACAATAAAGGCTTCGTGCGTTGGAAAAGTCCCCCTTCGGGGGATTAGGGGGCTAAAAAAAAGCTGCTCAGATTACTCCGAGCAGCTTTTAAAACAATTAACTAAAATTTAAAAACTTATTATAAAATAGCATCTAATTTAGCTGCTAATGTCTGTTTTGGCACTGCTCCAACTTGCTTGTCAACTACTTCACCATTTTTCATAAATAAAATAGTTGGGATATTTCTAATTCCAAACTTAGCAGCTACTTCAGGGTTGTTGTCAACATCAACTTTACCTACTATTGCTTTACCTTCGTAATCGTTAGCTAACTCTTCAACAATTGGTCCTACCATTCTACATGGTCCGCACCATTCTGCCCAAAAATCTACTAATACTGCTTTGTCTGATTTTAAAACTTTTTCTTCAAAGTTTGCGTCTGTTAATTCTAATGCCATAATATTATCTTTTTAAATTATTTTCCTGATTTGTTTTGTTCAAAATTACAATTAATAAATCAATTTACTTTGTAACAAATATTACATTTTTTTGATTTTTATACTTTTTTAACTTTCCGAAATTTTATACTTAATTTGATATAAACTATCTAACTTTTCTAAAAATTCATTAGACACTTCTACCTTTTTAGTCCTCGAATTCATGTTTACTACTCCATGTTCATCATCTTGCACCATTAACCTAAAAGGTACATTGCCTTGATGTTGCTCTATAATTTCTTCAATCTCTTCAAACAATTCTGTAGTGAGTGTTTTATTGGTTAAAGAAATAATTACTCTTTTGGTTCTTTTCTCTCTAACTTCAGAAAGCAGCTGAATGCTAGCAATCTTAAACTCTACATCATTATCGTCTTTTGCCCATTGTCTGGGTTGAATTTTTCCTTTAATAAATAAATATTGTCCTTCAAAAAAATAAGGTTTGTGTTTCACGTATTCTTCACCAAAAACAAAAAAATCGTGTGTAGCTTCATAATCTTCCACTTTAAGAATACCGAAAGGCTTTCCGTTTTTAGTCATTCTTTCTTCTGCTCCTGTACAAATACCAGCAATGGCTAATTCTTTTCCTTTATTTTCTAGTGTATTTTTAACATCACTTAAATTTCCTCGGCAAAAGCTTTGCATTTCTAACTTAAAATCATCTAAAGGATGTCCGGAAATAAAAATCCCCACCACTTCTTTTTCGGCATTAAGTTTTTTTAGTGTACTCCATTCTTCGCAATGTGGTAATTGAGGTTCATCTACTTCTTCTTCAGCTTCTACCATATCAAACATAGATACTTGAGCTGAATTGGCATTATCCTGAAATTTATTGCCAAATTTTATAGCCATTTCTAAAAAAGTACCTTTATCGTACTCAGCAAAATATTGTGCTCTATGCGTATTAGGAAACGAATCGAAAGCTCCTGCTAAGGCTAAACTTTCTAAGGTTTTTTTGTTAGCAGCTCTTAAATCTATTCTTTTCGTTAAATCAAAAATTGAAGAATAAGCACCGTTGTTTTTTCTTTCTTCAATAATACATTCTACGGCTCTTTCGCCAACTCCTTTAATCGCTCCTAATCCAAAACGAATTTCTCCATTGGCATTTACCGTAAATTTATATACCGATTCATTTACATCAGGACCAAGTACTTTAAGTTTCATGCGTTTACACTCATCCATAAAAAAAGTAACTTTTTCAATGTCGTTCATGTTATTGCTCAACACAGATGCCATGTACTCGGCAGGATAATGGGCTTTTAAATAAGCTGTTTGGAAAGCTATCCAAGCATAACAAGTAGAGTGAGATTTGTTAAATGCATAGGCAGCAAAAGCTTCCCAATCTTTCCAAATTTTTTCTAATTTATCTTCTGGATGTCCTTTAGCTTTAGCTTGTTCAACAAATTGAGGCTTCATTTTATCTAGCACCGCAATTTGCTTTTTACCCATGGCTTTTCTAAGCATATCTGCTTCACCTTTGGTAAAATCGGCTAATTTTTGCGAAAGTAACATTACCTGCTCCTGATAAACAGTAATTCCGTAAGTTTCTTTAAGGTATTCTTCCATTTCAGGAAGGTCATAAACTACTTCTTCTTCTCCATGTTTCCTCTTCACAAAAGAAGGAATATATTCTATCGGACCCGGACGATAAAGTGCATTCATCGCAATTAAATCTGCAAAAACGGTAGGTTTTAAATCCTTAAGGTATTTTTGCATTCCATCCGATTCGTACTGAAATATACCGTTGGTTGCTCCTTTCTGAAAAAGCTCATAAGTTTTCTCATCTTCAATATCAAACTGCTCGGGATCTAACTCAATACCATGTTTATCTTTAATAATTTTACATGCATCTTTAATTAATGTTAAGGTTTTTAATCCTAAGAAGTCCATTTTCAGCAATCCTGCATCTTCAGCAACAGAGTTATCAAACTGTGTACAAGCCATGTCAGAATCTTTGGCTGTAGCTATGGGTACAAAGTTGGTAATATCATCTGGTGTAATAATTACACCACAAGCGTGTATTCCTGTATTTCTTAACGCTCCTTCAACAATTTTTGCCTGATGTATCGTTTTTGAAGCTGCTGGATTACTTTCTGCATAGCGAATAAACTCCTTCATTCGTTCAGCTTCATCAGGTCGAAGTACTTTTTTTATTTCTTCTTCATTCTCTTTTAAAAACCTATCAATACTCCACTTTCCAGGAATCATTTTTGGGAGTAATTTGGCTAGCAAATTGGCTTCAGAAAGCGGCAAATCGAACACTCTAGCGGTATCTCTAATAGCAGATTTTGCTGCCATTTTACCATAAGTAATAATTTGTGCTACTTGGTTTTTACCATATTTCTTAATCACATAATCCATTACCAGCTGTCTGCCTTCATCATCAAAATCAATATCAATATCGGGCATTGAAATACGGTCGGGATTTAAGAAACGCTCAAAAAGCAAATCGTACTTTATAGGGTCTATATTGGTAATTTTTGTACAATAAGCAACTACCGAACCTGCAGCAGACCCCCTACCTGGTCCAACAGAAACTCCCATTTTGCGAGCTTCTCTAATAAAATCTTCTACAATTAAGAAATATCCTGGATATCCTGTATTTTTAATAACACTTAACTCAAAATCTATTCTTTCTCTAATCTCATCGGTAATTTCTCCATAGCGTTCTTTTGCTCCTTCGTAAGTAATATGGCGGAGATAAGCATTTTCTCCAATTTTTAAGGTTGAATCTTCTTCATCCTTAGGGTCTTTAAATTCTTCAGGAATGTCAAATTTAGGAAGCAATACATCTCGCTCTAATTTAAAAGGTTCTACTTTATCGGCTACCTCAACTGTATTTAAAATAGCTTCAGGCATATCAGCAAAAAGCTGTTTCATCTCATCCTTCGACTTAAAATAATACTCATCGTTGGGAAAACCAAACCTAAACTCTCTGCCTTTAGAACCTATGTATTTTTTGGGTTGAGAAACTTTATTTCCGCCACCTATACACAACAATACATCTTGCGAAACAGCATCTATTTTATCTATATAATAAGTATTGTTTGTTGCTATAGGTTTTACATCGTATTTCTTAGCAAAATCTAATAATACTTTATTTACCGCTTCTTCTTCTTGTACTCCATGACGATTAATTTCTACATAAAAATCTTCACCAAAATTGGTTTTCCACCAAACAAAAGCTTCTTCAGCTTGTTTTGTTCCTTCAAAAAGTATTTTATTAGGCACTTCTCCCCAAATTCCACCTGTTAATGCAATTAAATTTTCCTTATATTCTAGTAAAATTTCTCTATCAATTCTAGGAACATAATAAAACCCTTCGGTATTGGCATAAGAAGCTAATTTTATCAAATTATGGTAGCCTTTTTCGTTTTTTGCAATCAAAACAGTTTGAAAACCATTGTCCTTAAGGTTTTTATCCTT
The DNA here is from genome assembly GCA_032251145.1 of Vicingaceae bacterium. GTDB lineage: Bacteria > Bacteroidota > Bacteroidia > Flavobacteriales_E > Vicingaceae > BRH-c54. The sequence continues at coordinate 4,399 of JAVVER010000107.1, forward strand.
CATGTTTACACAAAGGTTAAACTCACAACCCACTATAGGCTTAATGCCTTCTTTGTGTGCTTCTCTAACAAAATGAAAGGTTGCCATCATGTTGCCATGATCGGTTAACGCAACAGCACTCATTCCTAATTCTTTGGCTTTTTTTACTAAGCCAGCTACTTTTGTGGTAGATTGAAGTGTAGAAAATTCCGAATGATTGTGCAGATGAACAAAGTCCAAGGCTTCCAACTCCGAAGATATGGGAGTAGTCGTTTTTAAAACATCCTCAGCTGAAGTATCTGTAGCTTTTTTAGCAAAATTGGCTTCGGCTAACTTAGGGGCTTCGTAAACAATTTCCTGATTAGTAATTTCTTTGGGATGAATTACCCTAAGCTTAAGTAACTCAAAGAAACAACGAGCTGTTGCATCTACATCATAAGCAGCATCATGTGCATCTCCAAAATCTTTATTAAAAAGTTTTATATGTAAATCCGTTAGCCTGGGATATTTGTACCCTCCACCTCTTCCACCAGGAATAGCACAAAAATCCACACTGGATTTCATGGTATCGAGCGACTTTTTAGCTGCTAAATTATTGGCAATGGAAAGTCTATAAAATTCTGCTCCAACAATATTAACATCAAACTCAATGTTATGTCCTACGTTGTAGGTGGTTTGTTGCACATCTTTTTGAAACTCTTCCAATACAAATTGCAAATCCTCACCATCTGCCAAGGCTCTTTCGGTAGTAATGCCATGCACATTGGCCACGGCAATAGGAATATCAAAACCAACAGGTTTGATAATGTAATTTTTGGCTGTAATTAATTTACCTGTATCATCGTGCAGTTGCCAAGCCAGCTGCACCATTCTGGGCCAATTGTCCGAATCGGAAATGGGTGCATTATAGTCGCGGGGTAAGCCTGTGGTTTCTGTATCGAATATTAAAAACATGACAACTGATGCTAAAAAAGTGAGAGGATAAAGTTACTAAAAGAGAATGCTTTTTTAACCGCTAAAAAAAATTAAAACCAACAATTTTTTAACAAGAATTTTGATGTTGTGTTGAGCGTTTGAGGAGCTGTTTTTAGGTTAGAATAATAAAAAGTATACTATATCAAAATTTACGAACGCATCACAAATGCACTCGAGGAGGTTTTTTGAGGTTTTAAGCTCACAAAAAAATTGTTTAGTTCTATTTGGATAGTCTTACGAAGTAACCGAAACATACACAAAACTATATATTCAAAAGGTAATTTTCGTTTTCTTGAAAAGTCTTGTTTGCTTACTTTATATTTTATTTTTGTGTCTTGTGAAAAAATAAATGTGTTACTTATATTAATGTATTTTGATGTAGATTTTGTTGCCATTTTTTATCGCAAAACAAAATCAATCTTACTATTTAATTCATTATTGAAAAAATAAGTTGTTAATAGTCAAAATTATTTAATTTCTTAATTTAATAACATTGAGGTTGCGACAGCAGAGAAATTACAACATCAGAGGTGTGATTTCTTTAAAATATATTATCTTGAATATCAGACCTATAAGTCTAATTTAAGAAAAATACGCTCCGTTGGAACTTTGTAATAAAAATATTGAAACTTCCAATCCTCCTCTATCCTCTCTATAAGAGTTAGCCCCTCTCCCTTTGGAAGGGTTGGGGTGATATTAAACCTTTCTCCTTCTCTCCAATTCTTTTTGGATAAGTTGGAGCTCTCTTCCTGTTTGTCCGGCAATAGAAGTGTTTTCTTCTGCTCTTCGGATAAGGTAGGGTGTTACATCTTTTACAGGGCCATAAGGCACATATTTAGCAACATTATAAGATGCTTTTGCTAAGTTATTACTGATGTGGTTACTCATTCCTAATAATTGAGCAAAATAAATACGCGTATCGTCTTTAGCAATATGGTGCTCTTTCATTAAATCTAATAAATACAAAGCACTTTTTTCATTGTGTGTGCCGCTGCAAAAAGAGATAATATCTATATTTTCTATACAAATTTTTTGAGCAAGGTCATAGTCTCTATCGGTATCTTCTTTGGTTTTTTGCATAGGATCTTCATAGTTCATTGCCGCAGCTCTTTCTCTTTCTTTTTCAATGTACGCTCCTCTTACCAGTTTTAACCCAATAATAAAACCCTCATTTTTCGCAATTGCTATCAGCTCTTTAATGTAAGCAATTCTATCCCATCTGTAAAGCTGTGCAGTATTGTAAACAATAGCTTTTTCTTTATTATACTTTCGCATCATTTCCAAAGCTAACTCATCTACCGGATTTTGAATCCAGGTTTCTTCAGCATCTATAAAAACAGGTACATTAGCCTTAAAAGCAGCTTCACAAAGCGTATCTACTCTATTTTTAAATCTTTCAAATTCTTCATTCTCCTGAATGCTCAATTGTTTTTTGGCATTTACTTTTTCCAACAACTCAAACCTGCCAAAACCTGTAGGTTTAAAAACCGCAAAAGGAATGTTTTTATTGATGGATGCTTTCTCGATACTTGTTAATGTTTCTTTAATGTTGGCATCAAAAACGCTATCTAGCTGTTCTCCCTCAACAGAGTAATCTAAAATGGTTTTTACATTTAACTTAGCCAATTCTTCGGTGGTTGAAACAGTTTCTTCAATACTTTCGCCTCCACAAAAGTGTTTAAAAATGGTGGCTCTAATAATTGGGATGGGAAAATATAAAGGCATAAAAATTTTTAGCATTGTAGGACCAATTTTTATCAACCAATTCCAAGCTATGATTTTAAACAACCAATAACTTCTTTTTAAATCTGCATTTGATTTTCCGGCAAATGCTATTTCTGTATTATTAAAATCCATCTTACGCTAAAAAGTATCTTCAAAGTTAAAGTGCGAAATTAATTGAATTTATGATTAGGATTAGCTTTTTTAAATTGTTATTTGGATTTTTATTTATAAAACAACACTTATATAACTATACCTTTTTTAAACAAAAACCTCCAAGGTTTTTGAAACCTTGGAGGTTTGATAAGTTGATTAATTCGTTGTAAAACATTAATTACTTACTTTCTAAAAACTCATTAAATTCATCTACAGTAGTAGAAAAAGTAAAATCATCACTTAATTGGTAGTAGTTCTTTTTATCTGCACAAAAATCGTAAGCAAATTTAGCGTATTCAAACTTTGTTTCTTCAAAGCTAAATAAAGCCATTATTTCTTTTATCTGTTTAACAGAAAGACAGTTGTTTTTAGTAAATGTTTTGGCAACTTTCAATTTAGTATCTGCAAAAGATTGTTTTTCTACTGAAGCTTTTCCTGCGCTAAAATCTGATGAAGGAATAGCTTGGTAACAACCTGTTGGAGTGGCTTCAACAGGAATTGGTTCATGAACAGGATTGGTAGTCATTCCATCATTATAGTTTCCTGAGCTAGTTGAACTTGATGTTACCGTAGTAGTAGTAACGGTTTGTGATGATGTTGTTTGTACATTTGTTCCTGTATTCATTCCACCATCATTAACACTCACATTTACGTTCATTCCTACACCACCAACATTCATTCCTACTGATACATTTTCTTGGTTAGCAGGATCAACAGTTGTAGTGGTAGTTACGGTTTCTGTTACCACCACATCAGTTGTTGCTTTTGGCTGAACAGTAGTAGTAGTGGTTGTAGCTGTCGGGGCAGCAGGTGGTGTTGTTGAATACGAAACTACAGATTGTTGCGGAGCAGCAGGAGCTTGAGCTATAGCAACCATTCCACTCGGACGCATTACGTATTCTCCTTTTTTATTTTTCTTAATCTCAAATGAATACTCTGTATTGTTATCCATCATATAAATAGATTTGGTAATGGAAGCAAACTGATTGTTCTCGAAAATAACAGTTACTTTATAACTACCTTCGAATTTTAAGTCGGTTACCTTTACATTGGTTTCAAAATTTATGTTTTGTAATACACCATTTAGTACTACCTGAAACCTTGAACCATCTTGATTAAAAAATACGGCATTGCAATTTTGTGCTTGAGCTACATATACGCCTAATATGATAGCTGTAAATAATAAAATTTTTTTCATTGTTTTTGTTTTTTAAATTAATATTGTGTTCGCTCTTAGCAAGTTAAATGCCAAGTTGTTTTTTTAGTTCATCAAAGGAATTTTGATAACTAAAATCTTTTTCCAAAAGTAATATATTATCTTTATCATAAATAAATGGATATGAATTTTTTACAATTTCTATTTTAAATTCATCATACTCAAACAAAATTACTATGCTTCTAAGCTGTTCTATGGTTATACAAAAATCTAATGTAGATTGCCTAAAATCGCTATAAACATCTATTTTTCTATCATCAATGCTTAGATTGTTAACTTTTAATTTCACCTCATTTAACTCTTCGTCTTTAAGCGGCCACGGACAACCAATTTCTCCTTCATAATCGGGCATTCTATAATAATCATCAAAAGGAACTTTTTGTGTTAAGGTATCTTCTTCAATTACTAAGGTATCTTTTATTTCAGGAATTGTTGCTACTAATTTTTCTGTTAGCTGAACTGTAAAAACAGCACTATCTACTTGCTGTTGATGTGGAGAAAACAACACTTTTAGCAACTCCAATTTATTATTTTTTAATAGATAATGTTGCGAAACGCCATCATCCATTATATAAATGCTTGTGGTGTGCTGAAGCGTATCATCTTTAAAATTAAAAGTGAGCTTATAATTTTGCTGTTTATTTAGCCCAATTAATTGAACTTTTGAAACATATGTTTCGGTTTGCTTTTTTTCGTTTATAGCCAATTGAAACAACACTTGCTCTTCTGCATCTATAAAAACTGTTGCCTCTTGCGAAAATAATTGACAGCACAATATATTCGCTAAAAAAACAAGGAAAGTTATTCTTATATTTCTAGCTAAAAAGCTCATCAAATCTGAAAGTTTCTTTTAAACGCACTCCTTTTTCGGTATGTTGAACTGTGCAACATTCATTTACGGAGTCGTGCTCTAAAAATAAGATATATTCTTTGTCGGCAGCTTCTTTTAAAAACTTAGCTTTTTCATCTAAAGTAAGTAGCGGACGAGTATCATAACCCATTACATACGGTAAAGGAATATGTCCTACAGAAGGTAATAAATCCGCCATAAAAACTACTTTTTTTCCTTGATAATTAATGTGCGGAATCATCTGAGCATCAGTATGTCCGTCTGCCAATAAAATGTCAAAATAATCAAACCCCTCTTTATCAATAAACTTCAGCTGACCAAATTCCATCATAGGAATAATATTTTCTTTCAAAAAAGAAGCTTTTTCACGTTGGTTGGGAACGGTAGCCCACTCCCAATGGCGACTATTACTCCAATAAGTAGCATTTTTAAAAGTAGCTTCGTACTTGGTTCTGTCAGCATTCCATTTTACTCCACCACCGCAATGGTCGAAATGCAAATGGGTAAGAAAAACATCTGTAACATCATCAGGATGAAAGCCTATTTTTTTGAGATTTCCTTCCAACGAATCGTTTCCATGCAAATAATAATGTCCGAAAAACTTATCATCTTGCTTGTTTCCCATACCGTTATCAATAATCATTAATCTATCGCTATCTTCTATCAACATACAACGCATGCTCCAGCTACACATGTTGTTTTCGTCTGCCGGATTGGTTCTTTGCCACAACGATTTTGGTACCACTCCAAACATAGCACCGCCATCTAACTTAAAATTCCCTGTGTTTAATGGATAAATTTTCATGATATTTTTTTATGAGTTTTAAAGGATAAAATTAGTCAATTGATTTTGAAAAAAAATTTTGGTAGAATAGAAAATCCAATAGAATTGAGAATTTCATATATAATATTCAAAAAGACACCACTATCTTTTGGAAAATAATTGCCCTAATAAATTATTTCAACAAGAAAACTACTAACATATCTATTTTCAAAAAAATTCTCATTAATATATTTTTGTGGTAAAATAAATTTGACCTAATATATTTAACAAATGTATTATTTAAACTGCAAAGTAGTTCCATCATAATTTTTTAAATTTTCTAACCGTTTTAATCGATATTGGAATTGTAATAATAGTAAAAGATAAAATTAATTATTCAAATTTCTCAATTAATGCATCTACAACATTACTATTAGTCTATTAATGAGTGTTTAACAATATACATAAACTACTTTCAACTTATTTTCGTTTTTAATATGGAATTACGATATTTGTAAGTTATCTTTTTATGCTAATTAAAAGCAAACATATTATATCATTTTTGGTATTGATAATTTCAATGCTAATGTATTCTACTGAATTAAAAGCTCAGTGGAAATTAGATGTAAATGGTAGGGTAAAAAATGAAGATACTGGTAAAAGATTTGAAGGAGTAACCATTACAATTAAAAGAAACGGAGCTGTTTGGAAAACAATAACATCACCATCTAATGGAGAATTTATTTTAGAATTACCACCTGATGCTGTTTATTTAGTGGAATTTTCTAAATCTGGATTTACCACAAAAAGAATTGAGTTTTCTACTAAAAATGTACCCGCTGAAGATGCTAAATATGGATTTGGTTTCCCCATGGAAATAAGTCTATTTGAAGAAGTAGAAGGTTTAGACGTGTCTATTTTAAATCAACCTATTGCTAAAGTAGCTTTTGATCCGCTATACGGAGATATGAACTACGACCCAAATTATACAAAATCAATACAAAAGGAATTAGATAAACTAAAAAAAGAACACGAACAAAAACGTAAAGAACAAGAAGCAGCGAGAAAAGCTAAAGAAAAAGAGTATGCATCTGCAATTGCTTCTGCAGATAAACTTTTTAATTCTAAAAAATATGCCGAAGCAAAACCACTTTACGAACAAGCAGCTAAATTATTACCAAACGAATCCTATCCTCAATTTCAATTAGGATTAATAGCAGATGAATTAGCAGCTGCAAATGAAGCGAATAGCAGATACACCTCAGCAATAGAAAGAGGCGACAAAGCTTTTGCTGAAAGAAATTGGGAAAAGGCCAAAATGGAATACAATGCCGCCATAAACTACAAACCAAACGAAGTTTATCCTCAAAATAAATTAAAAGAAATTGATAATTTAATTAAGAATAAAGAAAAAATTGATAAAGAATATAATGATTTAATTACTTCTGCCGATGCTTACATGATTAATAAAAATTATGAAAAAGCTAAAATAGACTTTGAGAAAGCGGCTGCACTTAAAGATTTTGAA